>CAZORO010000159.1:0-10271 GCA_964581845.1 uncultured bacterium | reverse complement strand
TTTTGAAATGAGATAAAGGCCGTCCGGTGTGCTACTCCGGTTAAATTACGGCGAGAGGAGATAATCTCGTGGAGATGGATGCAGAACTACTCAGAGAGTTCCTGAATGAGTCCTGGGATAACCTGGAGCAACTCGACAGGGATTTCGTGGAGCTCGAACAAAACCCGGGAGATATGCAGATCATCACCCGGATCTTCCGTGTCATCCACACGATGAAGGGGTGTTCCGGCCTGCTGGGATTCAAAACCTTGGAGGAGCTTTCCCACTACGCCGAGGACATTCTCTCACAGATGCGCGAGGGCGCTCGACCAGTCGAGGAGAGGGTCATCACCAAGCTATTGAAGGTGGCGGATGTCCTGAAGGAGATTCTCCAAGTTGTGGAGGAAACCAAAACGGAGGGAGACAAGGATCAGACTCCGCTGATTGAAGAGCTCAAGGCGATAGCAGGTGAGAGCAAGCCCCTGGCTCAAGCCAAATCCTCCACTTCCACTCCCGCCAAACCCGCGATGGATAGAACCACCACTCCCGCCCCCGAGGGGGCCCACTCCTGGCAGGTGACCGTTTTTCTTGATGAGGAAGAGAAAATGCCCTCGGTGCGAGGATTAGTCGTGGCTGAAAGATTGGCCACAATCGGGAAGATTGAGGATCTGATCCCAGATGTCAGGAAAGATGAGGAACTCCAGAGTGGTGAGGGGCTGGTGGCAATTCTCTCCACCACTCAATCCCAGGAGGAGATTCAAAAAGCTGCTTCGGGGACTTCGGTCAAGTCAGTCAGGGTCGAGCCATTCGAGGCACTAGCCGCACGTCCCCAGGTGGAAGAGATCAGTGCTGGGGAGGAAACCATTCAGCAGGAGATGCGCGAGGCGGGGCAGCTAGAGGCGGGCACGAAGGTCCTGGAGCGTGCCGAAAAGGTCATCCGGGTGGATATCGAGATCATCGATCAGCTGATGAACCTGGTGGGCGAACTGGTCCTATCACGGAATCAGATCATGCAGTTCTCCCATACTATCGAGAACACCTCATTCAACTCGGCCTGTCACCGGATCAGCCTGGTCACCAGCGAACTGCAGGAGAAGGTCATGAAAACGCGCATGCAGCCGATCGCGAATGTCTTCAACCGTTTTCCGCGCATGGTGCGAGACCTGGCCACGGACTTTGGGAAACAGGTGGATCTGCGTATCAATGGAAAAGAAACCGAGCTGGACAGGACCCTGATCGAGGCCATCAAGGATCCCATGGTCCACCTTCTGAGAAATTCCATGGACCATGGAATCGAATCTCCGGAGGAGCGTCTACGCAAGGGCAAACCCGCCTGCGGAAATTTGTTGATCAGCGCATTCCATGAGAATGGCCAGGTCAATATCGTAGTAAAGGATGATGGCGCGGGGATTGATGCCGCGCGGGTCAAGGAGACAGCTGTCAAACGTGGCGTGATCAGCCAGCCGCAAGCCGAGTCGATGTCCGACCGGGAGGCCATGAATTTGATATTCATGCCGGGCTTCTCGACCGCGAAAACGGTCACCAATGTTTCAGGACGCGGGGTCGGCATGGATGTGGTTAAGACTAACATCGAGAAGATTGGTGGGACTGTCGATGTCCAGTCGGAAATGGGAGCCGGAACCACAATCACGGTCAAGATCCCGCTCACGCTGGCCATTATCCCCGCTCTTCTGGTATCGGCTGGTGGGCAGCGTTTCGCAATCCCACAAGTGAACTTGATTGAGTTAGTCTGCCTGGAGGGAGATCAGATCCACGAGGAGATCGAGACGGTCAGGAATGTCGAGGTTTTCCGTCTCAGGGGCGAGCTCCTTCCATTGGTGCGCTTGAAGGAAGTGCTTGGACTCTCACCCAATGGCCAGTCTCAGGATACCCTCTACATCGTTGTTCTGAGAGCGGGAGCGGGACAGGTGGGACTGATCATCGATCAGGTCCACGACACAGAGGAAATCGTGGTGAAGCCTCTTTCGCGGCATGTCAAGCATCTGGCCGCTTTCGCGGGAGCCACCATACTGGGCGATGGACAAGTTGCCCTCATCCTGGATGTGCAAGGACTGGTTACCCTGGGTGGCGTCCAATTCGAACAACTCGACAAGGACCTTCTGGAGGCGAAGGACCAGGTCCGGGGTGCCGCCGAGGATGTCCAGTCGACTCTCCTTTTCCGCCTCGGAGAGGAAGACCAGTACGCCATTCCTCTTGGACTGGTCAACCGGCTGGAGGAGTTCAACAAGTCTCAGATCGAGATAGCGGCCGGCCAGGAGGTCATCCAATACCGTGGCGATGTGTTGCCGCTGATCCGTCCAGAGCAATTCCTTCAGACCGGTGTCCAATCCAGCCAGCAATCCACGCTTCCCGTAATTGTCTTTGTTTTCGAAGACAAACAGGCAGGATTGGTAGTGTCTGAGATCCTTGATATCACGGATGTCAAGACCGAATTCAGCCGTACTAATGTTGGTGAGAATGGCATTCTTGGAACTGCCATTGTCAACGGGAAGACCACCCAGTTTATCGATATCTATCGAATCATGGAGATGGCCCTTCCTCACTGGTTCACAGGCTCCTCCATGAGCTCGGAGATCCAGGATGTCAACGTGCTTCTCGTGGATGATTCCGCTTTTTACCGGACGATGGTCTCCTCCTATGCGAAGGCCGCGGGCATGAATTGTATCGAGGCGCTGAATGGGCGCGAAGCCCTAGACCTGTTGGAACAATACAAGATTGACCTTGTGTTAACCGACCTGCATATGCCCGAGATAAACGGCTTTGACTTAATTCAGAATATCCGGGATCAGGAGGCATTGAGGGATCTTCCGATTATCGCCTTAACCAGTTCGGCGGATCCCATGCACCGTGAGCGCGCCATGCGCTTGGGCGCCAACGCCTATCTTATCAAGCTCAACCGGAATGAATTGTTGAAAACCATTGAGGAGATGCTGACTACAGAGATCGGGAAAAAGCCATGAGTACAAAACCAGAACCAAAAAGATCACTTGTTGAAAGACGCTCTCTAACTGACCGCCGGAAAACGCCTGGAACAGCTCCGGATGGAACAGAACGGCGGAAAAAAGATCGCCGTACCGCTCTGGCGGACCGCCGTAGCGAGAACAATGTGCAGCTGGCCACATTTCATCTGGATGGTGAGTTTTTTGGAATCGAGGTCGGGCGTGTCCAGGAGATTGTCCGTCCACAACAGATGACGCCGGTGCCCACGGCGGAACAGACCATCCGGGGACTGATCAATCTTCGCGGACAAATCGTCACCGCGATTGATCTGCGCCGTATCCTCGGCATGGGTGATACCGAGAAACTCAACGACCAAATGAATATGATCGTAAGATTTCCAGAAGGCTCGGACTCTCTCCTGGTGGACCGGATTGGAGATGTCATCGAGGTGGCGGCCAACCACATCGATCCCCCCCCATCCTCGATGAAAGGGATTGACCGGCGTTACGTCAGCGGGGTGTGCAAACTCGAGAAATCGCTGTTGGTGATCCTAGATGTTGACAGGCTGACAGGCCGGCTGGAGTAAGTTCCCATGCCTGGTTTGTTGGTTTATGGTTCCCCAGATCTTTTAACCAATGGGTGGGTTGTTTTATCCTCATGGCTTGGCCAGACTCATGGGAGTCGCAGCCAGTTCGGGAGGTATGGAAGTGAAGATATTGATTGTCGATGACTCTTCCATGGTCAGGATGAAGCTCCGGTCTCATTTGAAGGACTACGATGTGGAGATCGAGGAGGCTGAGAATGGGGAGGTCGCGGTTCAGAAAGCTTTATCCGACGAAGAGATAAAGGTGGTTCTACTTGACTGGAACATGCCTGTCATGAATGGCCACGAGGCTCTTCTTCAAATCCGTGAAAAACGTGGCCACGACGATTTGAAGGTGATCATGGAGACCACCGAGACAGAGATGATCCAGGTTCTAAGGGCTCTCCAGGCTGGCGCGGATGAATATCTGATGAAACCTTTTGATAAGGAGATGCTTCTGGACAAGTTGATTCTTGCTCTTGGCAATGAACTCCCCCGGCGTCAGGATTCCGCATCTACATGAATCCACACCAATCAACCGTTCATTTCAGCATTCCTGGTAAGAGGAACCGCCGGTTGAGGGCGGTATTCCTGTAAGCCCATGATATCAACAATGAAGGTACTCATAGTTGATGATTCCGCGGTTTTCCGGCGAACCATCTCCAGCGCCTTGGAGCAGGATTCCACCATCGAGATTATTGGCACAGCGGCCAATGGGGAAATTGCCTTGGAGATGATCCGGCTGAAACGTCCCGACATCGTTATCCTGGATGTCGAGATGCCGAAGATGGACGGAATCGAGACACTCCGCCACATCCACAAACAATGGCCGGCGATTCGAGTCATCATGTTCAGCGCCCATACTCAGGCGGGGGCAAGTTCCACCTTGGAGGCACTCGCCCTGGGCGCGGTGGATTTCGTGACAAAGCCGACGGGGGGCACGCTGGATGCAAACAAACTCATCATCCAGCAGGATCTGGTTCCGAGGATACGTGCGCTTGGCCCCCAGATCACTCCCTCGGCGGTGCCGGCTCCCAAACCCACCCCTCCCCCTCCCGTACCTTCCCGCATAAGACAAAGCCGGCGGGGGTTGGGATCACCCTTGGTGGCTATCGGAATCTCGACTGGTGGCCCGAACGCGCTCGTGAGTGTGTTGGGCTCGATCCGGAAGGACTTCCCTTCCCCAATCGTGATCACTCAGCACATGCCACCCATGTTCACCGAACAACTCGCCAACCGGTTGGACAAGATCTGTCCCCTGAGTGTTTGTGAGGCCAAGGAGGGACAACCGGTCGAATCAGGCCATGTCTATGTTGCCCCCGGTGACTTTCATATGGAGATTCATCGTAAAGCCACCAATTCCATACCGGTCATCCATCTACACCAGGGACCCAAGGAGTGCAGTTGCCGCCCCTCAGTGGATGTGATGTTCCGGTCCATCGCAAGTTCTCATGGAACCAACACCATCGGAGTCATCATGACTGGAATGGGGCAAGATGGTTTTGAGGGGGGGAAAGTCCTGAAATCTTGTGATGCCTATCTCATCGCGCAAGACCGCGAAACCTGCGTGGTCTACGGAATGCCGAGCTTCATCGTGAATTGTGGACTGGCTGATGAGATTCTGCCACTTGACCAAATCGGTCCGCGTCTCACGGACCTTGTGGGAAACTGGTAAAGAATGTTAAAAGAAGAAGAAGGGTTTTTTGCACGCATCGTCCACCAGAACAGCGGTATCGTTCTCGGTGATGACAAGGGGTATCTCATTGAATCACGTCTAGCCCCTTTAGCCAGGGACTTGGGGCATAAAAGCCTGCGTGAGTTCTACGATGCGGTCAAGTTTTCTCTCAGTCCAGAACTCCGTCAACGGATAATCGAGGCTTTGACCACCAATGAGACATTATTCTTCAGGGATATTGCTCCCTTCAAATTGATCCAGCAGGAGTTGGTGCAGCGATACAAGAAATCGCCCAACCGGCCGATCCGGGTCTGGTGCGCGGCCGCCTCCACCGGACAAGAACCTTACAGCTTGGTAATGTCTTTTGTGGAATCATGGCCCGAGGTGAACAAGAACGACCTTCAGATCCTGGCCACCGACATCAATACCCAAGTGATCGACCGGGCTCAAAAAGGGATCTATACCCAAATCGAGGTGAACCGTGGCCTGCCCATCCTCATGCTGACCAAGTATTTTCAGCAGAATGGAACCCACTGGATCATTTCCTCCAAACTCCGTGAATTTATCACCTGGAGAATCGTCAACCTGATGCAACCTCTTGCGGTGCCTGGTCCCTTTGATCTGATTTTCTGCCGGAATGTGCTGATCTACTTCAACCTGGAGTTGAAAAGGCAAATCCTTGAGAAGATAGCCCGCCTGTTGAAACCCGAGGGGATCTTATTCTTGGGGTCCACGGAGACTGTGCTCGGTGTCACCGCTGTGGTCCAATCCAAAACCTCCCCCACGGGTGGGATCTACTACCAACTACCCGACAAGAACACCACCACCTAGTAGTTTCCTCCCCAAATCCGTACAACCATTATGCGCGCAATAGTTGATAGATCGCGCGTGTGGCTGTGGAACGATTGAGGGTGTAGAAGTGGATACCATCTACCCCTCTCTCCAGCAGTCCAAGGCATTGCACAGTGGCATGGAAAGCACCGATGTGCCGGACTGCCTCCTCATCATCCTCAACCGCCTCGATCCGCCGTCCCAACTCTCTGGGAAGAGACGCGCCACACATTTGCACGAAACGCTGAACCTGCCGGCGGTTGAGGATCGGCATGATCCCCGCGAGAATGGGAACACGGATGCCCTCTTGATAGACCCTTTCACGGAAACCATAAAACAGACTGTTATCAAAGAAGAGTTGCGAAATAAGAAAATCCGCTCCCGCATCAATTTTACGTTTGAGCGCATCCATGTCGGCTGTGGCATCCGGAGCTTCGGGGTGCTTCTCGGGATAACAAGCGGCCCCAATCGAAAAGTCCCATCTGGATTTGATGAACTCCACGAGCTCATTAGCATGAGCGAAGCCGCCTTGCATGGGGGTAAAATGGTCCTCCCCCTTGGGTGGATCTCCACGAAGCGCCAAGACATTCTCGATCCCGCTCGCTTGCAGATCATCGAGAATACCCGCTATTTCACTTTGAGTAAGTCCTACACACGTTAAGTGAGCCATGGTTTCCAGCCCAATATCGGAACGGATGCGCTTGACAAGTTCCACAGTTTTGGCGCGTGTACTGCCTCCCGCTCCAAAAGTGACTGAGACAAAGGTTGGGTGTAGCGGTTCAAGAGCCTGAAGGGTATGGAATAACTGTATAAATCCCTCATCCGTCTTAGGGGGAAAAAATTCAAATGAAAAGGCTGGCTTACAGCGTGCCAAGAGCTCGTTGATTCTCATCCAATAGGATCCTTTGTTCAGAATTCTTCGTTGAAATCGAGGGAAGGTCTTTCTTTCTTGCTTCGCAATGGAGCCAAAAGGCTTTCTTTCTGTTTGGCCGCGTCCGTGACTCCCTTTTGGATGGTCTGGCGAACTCGTTCACGAAGCATGTCAGTGGGACCAAACCAATTCTTCAGGTTAACACCCAGAGGATCGGCATCAGGACTGATCTCCGAGGCGGGGATAATCTGGGATGGTTCAATAGAGTGTTGGGAGCAGAGCCAGGCGCACAGCTGGACCAGCATCCTTTCCTGGGAGGGAGGCATGAAACTGGCGGGCTGATCATAGTCCCCCATGACCCCAAGGAGGACCACATCCGGCATGCGCCGTCCCCCCAAATCGCCCATATACTCAGTCGACTGCCCCTCGAAGACGAGTCCCTCTGGCGAGAGATAGTAATGGAGCGGAAGGAAGGAGCTGCCCTGAGCCTTGGCTTTATTAACTTGGTTCCGCAGGTATGACCTGGGATCGGAGCCAGGCAAGAAATCGGGGAGCGCGACAATCGCGATACGTGCCGGTTTGAGGGGGTAGAGACGTCCCGAGGGAGTTTGGCGAAGGTATTGATGAGGCGAGACCATCTCGGGCTGAACCAAGGGAGGAAGATCCGGCTCCTCATACTTGAATTCTCCAGGATTGTCTTTTCCCCGCCAGGAGCCACATCCCATCAAGATGGTTATCATAGCCAAGATGGTTCCAACCAGGACGAGAGGAAGCCCAACTCTCCGGTATATCATCTGGCCGCAGCCTCCTCTTGAAAATGGTCTAGCAGTTGTCGGCATTTGGACTTCCTTCTAAAAGAGGAAACACCACCCGGAACACCGTACCCTTCCCCGGTTCCGACTTCACTACCTGAATGGTCCCGCCATGAGATTCGATGATCCGGTGGCAGATGGATAGACCCAGACCGGTTCCACCGGTTTTGGTGGTGTAAAATGGATCGAAGATCTTCCGGCGTGTTTCCTCATCCATCCCCTCGCCATGATCCGCGACTTCAAACCACACTGTTCTATCCTCAATATTCTGCCCGGTACGAATCTCGATCACTTTACTCCCATTCATGGCCTCAATACCATTCCGGACAAGATTCAGGACCACTTGCGCAATTTGCTCGGCATCGGCCTCCACATCGGGAAGGGGCTCCTCAAAGGAACGAATGAAGGTGACGGAATCTCCCTCCCCTCTTTCGACCAAAGCGATATTGCGCGCCAAGAGTTCATTGAGGTGAACCCGGCTCCGGTTAGGCTGATTGGGACGTGCGAAGGTGAGAAACTCGGTCACCACCCGCGAGAGACGGTCGACCTCTTCGATGATATCGCTGGTGAGTCCTTGCTCTCCTGGCTGACTGGCGAAACGTTGATTGAGGATTTCCGCGCATGCTTTGATGATGCTCAAGGGGTTCCGGAGCTCATGTGCCACACCCGCGGTCAACTGGCCCAATGCGGCCAGACGTTCCTGGCGGCTGACAATCGCCTCAAGGTTCTTGATGACCTGCAGGTCGGTCAGCACCGCCACCGCGCCGGTGATGGAGTCTCCTTCCCGAAGCGGAGAGACCGACAATGCTACGGTCACCTTCTCCCCCCTTGGCGAAATCACCGTGGTTTCATCGGAAACTGTAGTCTCACCCAAGTCCAGACTCGAACGCAGTTTCTCTTGAATGGTCTCGGAGGCCAGATCCTCCAGAACCTGCCCCTCCACCAGACCGAGTAGACTGTGGGCGGCGCGGTTCTGGCTGCGGATTTTGCCATCCAGATCCACCGAGAGAATGGCGCTATCCACAGTGGCAAGCACATTCTCGGTGTAGTTTTGGAGGGCGTTCAGTTCCTTGAATCTCAGATCGAGTTCAATGTTCTGCTTTTCAATGGTTTCGGCCCTGTCTCTTAATTCTTCGAGCGTGGTTCTTAACCGGTCAGTCATCTCGTTGAAGGTCCGCGCGAGAACTCCAATCTCGTCATGAACCTTGACCGCCACACGCCGGTCGAGGTGGCCTTGCGAGATCGCCACCGCGGTCATGGTCAGGTTCTGGATGGGACGGCTGATACGGCGCGCGAAGAAATAGGAAAACAGAAAGGCCGCCATGGCGGCGATGGCCAAAGCCCAGTAAGCCAATCCACTGGAGGCGAGCTCTTTCCAGGGGAATAGACCAGAACTTGGTTGGAGATAAACAATACAAAAAACTCCCGCCAAGGATCCTAGCTGATCCAAGTTATCAGCCGGGATGAAAAGAAATCTTTGCTCAAGACTCTCTTCTTTGAACTCCGCCGGCCAGAAATCTCTTTCCCGGTTAGCCAAAACAAGATTCCATAGAGCAGGTTTCTGGTCCTTTAGTTCGTTGGGTGAATAAAACAATACATTTGTGGCGGATTTGAGACCCATGATCTCGCGGATTTCTCTGCCATTATAAACCATCGGGTCTTTGTCAGCTGGATTCCCAACCGCCAGCGTCCATTCTTCCCCAGTATCAGGAATCAAGAGCGGCACAAGGATGGGAATGAATAATCTCGGACTTGAGCCATCCGGCATAAAACTGATCCGATCCAACAAGTTTGGAACTCTCCATGGGATTACTCGCACCATCAGGAACTCATCCACCAGATCCATGAAGATTCTCCGCAGCTCGATCATGGATTGAGAATCACTGGGTTCCTTTATGTGAGCAATGACCTCTTGGGGAGTAAGAGATTCAGTTCCCTGTAGGCCAGCCCTAAGGAAGGCCTTATTGTTGCAAAGGCTATGCGCAGCCGATTGCGCGGTTTCCCGCAGTTGAGAAGCTTCTTCTGGGGAATTGACGATCGACACGAAATAATACCGTAGGGCTTTGGCGTTAATGGGGTGAGCATTTTCGATATCCCGGATCTGCGAATAGACATAGAGACGCGGCAGGACCTGCAACGCGGCGACATAGCCGATCAGGCTGACCATGCCAAAGGCCATCATCAGCTTGGCGCGCAGGCTCTTACGGAAAGGAAGTGGGTTTCCGAGACGGTTTTCCTGCATCATTCACCGGACGCGGCGAAGCGGCGGGATCCAGCTCCCCTGCCGCCCAAGACTCCGGAAATTCATCCTGCTAAAGCCAATCCATGGCAACCAGAATCAAGGTGAGGAGACCGATGGCAAAGCAGTACACGCTGAATCCAGTCAGCCGTCCGCGTATTACCCATTTTACCAGGAGTGCCAGCGCGAACCACCCGAAAATCATGGCGAAAACCATCCCCACAAGAGGAGCAACCCAGGTCACCTCCTGTACCTTAAACAAATGCCTAAGCACCGCACCGCCGATGGCGGGGATCGAAATCAGAAACGAATAGGTCACG
>CAZORO010000158.1:0-10297 GCA_964581845.1 uncultured bacterium | reverse complement strand
GCCGCCAACGAATATGCTTACCAGTCCGCCGAGATCCTCAAGAAAGCCAGACTTCTTGAGGAGGCTGCCTGGATGGTCTCCCAGCGTGTTAAAGCGGACCGCTTTCCCCAAGGTGAGCAAGCCAGTGCCGAGATGCTGTGTTATCTGGTCCTTGGTGCGGCGGCCCAGAAAGAGGGCCAGCCTTTATTACGCCCCAAGGTCCACTTCTTTATCCGTGGTCTTGATGAGATGGTGGTGGCCTTGAATGGAACCTCTGAAGAAACCAAGCCGCATCTATTCATGTCTCATAAAGATGCCATCGAGGAGTACGCTGACCGGCATTCGAATGCATTTCTGCCCGTCCTCACCTGCCGGACCTGTGGACAGCATTTTTTTGTGTCTCATTTCCTCGATCTACAGGAAAGCCGGACACAAGGGAATCGGCTTCGTGGCTTCGAGGGAGGGAATTCGGTTCAGAATACTGATGGGAAACAGAACGCTTTCTGGTCTCCATGCCCAACCGAGGATGGAACCCGGCTTCTTTTGACGAATCGGTTGTTGGAGGAAGTTGAGGAGGATGGAGGCACTGGCCGTTCTTCCAAGTGGCCGACTCTTTATACCTGCCGGGTGTGTGGCGCACTACACCGCGAATCCAGTGGCAAGTGTTTAGCGGATGGATGTGGCCATGCCGAACCTCTGCTACCTCTCAAGGCTTTCGGTGCGCAGATGAGGTCGTGTCCATCCTGCGGAGCCACCTCCTCTCAGATTGGGGGACAGGTCATCGAGCCAGTCCGGAATATCCGTGCGGTCACGGTTGCCGATGTGCACATCCTTGCTCAAGCAATCATCAGTGCCGCTCCAGAAGGACACCAGAAACTCGTCGTCTTTGCCGATAGCCGTCAGGACGCGGCTTTTCAGGCTGGATGGATGCAAGACCATGGGCGGCGGATCCGTCTGCGTCACCTGATCTATCAGACCATCAAGGTGGCCACAAATCCTCTTTCGATCAATGAGATTGTTGACAAACTCATGGAGATTTTCCGTGCGGATTCCTCGCGGCGGTTGGTGGAGACACTCCTTCCAGAGCTCACGGTCGAGGGCGCTGAAGCCATCTTCGGAAGCAACATCTGGATTCCTGTTCGCAAGGCACTCCTCTACCAGGTTCTCAGGGAGTTTACGACAGGTGTACGAAGAAGGGATTGCCTGGAGTCGATGGGCCTTGCACGTGTCGAGTACGAAGGCCTTGTTCCCACCCACGAAGGGGTGCGGAAGTGGGGCAATCTCCTTGGGTTCTCGGGACCGGAGGCTGTCAAAGCCATTTCACTCCTTCTCGATATATGGCGTCGTCAGCGAATTCTGTATGTCCCCTCCGATGCTGTCTTTTCTCAATATCACGCGAAAGACAATGAGTTTCTTCAGGCCGGCCTTCTGGCATTGAAGGATGCCAAACCTGAAGGCTTGATCCTTGAAATTGACAGAGACAACAAGTTCGCACGCCATCTGCTGTCAACACGTGGAACAAGTTCGACTCAGGGATTACTGAAGAAGTGGTGCAATGATCCGGATCATTTCGATATGGAAGTTGCGGTCATGTCACTCTGGAGACTGCTGACGAAAGATCTGCGGCTTCTGACTGAAGTTACCCTGAGATCACAAACTGGTAGAGCGCTTGCGGAGGTATGGCAGGTTGACGTAGACAAGGCCAGCATTGTCCTACAACGTGAGAGACATCGCTGCAACCGGTGCCGCCGCGTCGTTCCAAGGTCTGCGCCAAACGAGGCTTGCACCGCACACAACTGCGCTGGCCATACAATTTCTATGGAACCGGATGCAGAAGAGTATGATGTGTGGCAGATGGACAGGGATTTCACTTTGGTTAGCCCGGAGGAGCATACCGCTCAAGTTCCGGGAGAAGTTCGAGAGAAGATTGAGATCGATTTCAAATCCAAAAATGGCAGAACTAACTGTCTCGTAGCCACACCGACTTTGGAATTGGGTGTGAACATCGGGGCATTGGATATGGTTCTGCTGCGTAATGTTCCTCCTACGCCGTCAAATTATTGGCAGCGTGCGGGGAGAGCTGGCAGACAAGAAAGAATGGCGGTCATTGTGGCGTATTGCAGGAGATCTCAACACGACCAGTATTTCTTTGAAGATCCACTTCGATTGTTAGAAGGTTCAATCGAAGCACCTGTTTTCAACCTCAAGAATCCAGTCATGCTGGCCAAACACATCCGATCAGCAATCCTCTCGGAACTGCTTCTCCTTTCTAGGGGAGGCGGTTCTGTCGCTGAGGAATCGGAATGTGTCCTCTCAGTATTGTTCCCCATTTTCATCCGGGATTATTTACTAAATGAAGAGAATCAGTTTCTACCTGTGCCACCCAGTACTTCAGCACTCAGGTCTCTCTTGAAGGAGCAGGTCCCGAGCCTAACAAATCGCCTTGTCAATCTCTTCGCCCAATATTGGCCAGAGGAAGCAAGTGACCTTACTACTAAGAAGGCCCTCGAACACAATGTTCTCGAAACAGCAGATTCACTTGATGTTGTCATGCGCCGGTTACACAAGAGACTCGTATGGGCAAGAACGACGAGGGCTGACTTGTATGAGAAAAAGAACAGGGGACTAATCGAGAAGGAAGAAGAGCAACTTCTACGACGTTGTGAGGAGTTCATCCGCCAGGTTGTGTCCCGGGACCGTGCGACTTACACGCTTTCGGTTCTGGGAAGTGAAGGTTTCTTGCCAGGGTATGGGATCTACGAGGGCGGTATCAAGGCCTCTGCCAGGAGATTCTTTTCTCGACAGGTGGGTTCTCAGACGTTCGATCTATCGCGGAATGATGTAGTGGCGTTACGTGAGTTCGTTCCTGGTAACCGCCTTTACGCAAACCGGAGTACCTTTTATGTCGCACGGTACCACTTGGGTGTGGATGCCGACGCAAATACTCAGAGCCTCAGAGTGAATGTAGCAAAGGGAACCGTGGTGGAATCTTCAACGGGTGGGCAATACGGACAGGATGGAGGTCTGCCAATCGAGTCTCTGGTAATCACGGATGTTGATCTTGCTCAGGAAGGAAGGATCACAGAGGACGAGAATCTTCGCTTCTCCATGCCAGTCAAAGTCCTCGGGCGCCTAAGAAAAAGAACACGTGGAGGCATCGCATACAAGATAGGGGACCATGAGGTCCATCACCTTCGTGGCCAAGGCATTCAGCTCGTAAATGTGGGTGAGGCAGCCATGGTCAGAAAAGGGGAGATGGGGTATTGGATCTGCACCGTCTGCGGCGCGGCTAAAACACCCTATGCTGTTCAACAGGAGATCACCCGATTCTGTCAGGTTCATACCGAGAGGTGTGGCCGAGGGCCTTTACGAGTAGCACTCTCAGCGAAGGCAGATGTTGATCTTCTCCTCTTCACGCACCTCGACACGGAGGTTGATGCTGTAAATCTTGGTGAATCACTTCGAGCAACGGCAAGTCGACTGCTTGACATGAATCAGGATGATCTTCAGATATTAGTCATTCCAGAAAGCGATGGGGAGTTGAACCTGGTGATTTATGATCCAATGCCAGGGGGGTCGGGTCTACTCGACCAGATGTTGGAGCGTTGGGAGGATCTTGTTCGTGAAGCAAAAAGACTCCTTGCAGAGTGCTCATCTCAGTGTGAAACATCCTGCTATTCTTGTTTGAGGACCTTCAGAAACCAGGTTCATCATCCTCTTCTCAATAGACATCATGCACTCCAGTTCCTGGAGGAGTGGCAAACAAGACCACAACCATACATAGACATAAAGCCAGTATTCGAAGAAGAGGAAAGTGGGGAAGGAACACCCTCAAATCCAAGAGAATTTGTACTGGTTGAGCTACTTCGTGAACACCACTTTCCTGAGGGGAAGGTCCGTCAACCAGTAAAAATTACTGATGGAATGAATACTACACCGGATTGGCTATATGAGGATCCCCACGATCGGAATATTAAAGTGGCCGTATACCTTGATGGGATGAGTCGCGGGCTTCATGGCGACCCGAAAAGACAGAGAATGGATGACCTAATCCGAGAAATGCTATCGATGAACGGATACATGGTTATTATCGTTCAATCTCGTGACCTGGATGACCCCGAGATGATGCGCCAACACCTCAAAAACATTGCCACTGCTATGGGTGTACCCGAAATTATGGGTTGACGGCTTAATCAATCCTTTTACTAATTCACTCTGGCGGAATGAAAGAAGGTGTATTTCACATCCATACCAAGCCGGGCCTCAACCTGAGTTGCTCTCGAAAATCCGGGGCTATGTCGTTCCAGTGTTCAACCAAGAGGTCTATAGGGATACGACCATTGACCAGATTGATGTATGACCCAGTAGCAAACGAATGGGTCACTCCCAAACAAGGTCAACCGGACCAAACGCTGGAATGGGGATATCCTTCTCATCGACGATGTTGACATACGGATTTATTCCTCCTCCGTAGTACAATTGAGCCGGTTTCTCAAGAGGGGAGCCAAGTCGCAGGATGACCCCAGCGGCATTTCCTGGATCGAAATCGACCCGGAAGATCTGTGGAGTCTGCCCCTTGTTGGATGGGAAACGAACCTCAAAACCAGTCGGCTGGCCAGGAGCTGTCAATCGTCCACTAACACCCGAGAAACGGACATGGATCTCAGGCCTTCGGGTGTTGGGATTCAGCACGCTGAGCGATTCCAGATCGATGGGGTGGGCGTGACCTTCCTGTTGGTAAGTCTGTGTTAATGAGATTTCGGCCAAACGGTGACCCAGTCGCTCCTGACCCTGGTAATTGAGGTGGAGCTCATCATCAAGCATCAAGGGGAAGGTCAATTGCACTGACCATGTAGATCCCAGGTCTTTTCTGCGCCACCCGGCGTTGGATCTCCCTGATCACTTCCCACTGGCGGTCGGCGGCGGGATCATTGGATTTGGCATAGCGGCTGATCTGTACATACAGGATAGGAAGGTCCGGCTGGTTGGTGTCTATCCGTAGCCTATCGAACAGGTTTAGCAATGCCGATTCGTACCCAGGAACTCTGTTTGCATCCAAAGCCTCGCTCTCCCCTTGGTACCAAAGAACCCCCTTCACTTTGCCGCCAACCATTTCAATCCGATCCATCATCGCACCACAGAGAGAATCGCCTTTGCGGTCCCGGAGACCGGGATCCCAGTGCTCCATCGCGCTACCCCCCGGCGAGTTGGAGATCAACCCCAGGGGACAGTCGATGAATTTCGCAATATACCGAGCAAAGAAGAGGCCAGGGCCGATCCCGCCAAGTGGTGTGATCTTGCTGCGCTCACGCAGTTTCTCATACTCCTCAATGCTTACGCCATCGTTGTAGCGAAACAGACGTATAATCGGTGCTTCCGCTTCGAAGATGCGGTGCAAAGGCTCCTGAGCCTCAATCCAAGTGTTGTCCATGTTGAACATGAGAATTCGGGGATCAGGAGATGCGAGGTGGTCTGGTAAGGATGCACTCCCGAGCATGTTGGACTGCCCCGCGAGAACCCAGATGTCGGCATCAACTTCTCCCGGATAGGGATGAATTGGAGTTGCAGGTGTGGCTGTTGGCGAAAGCCAGGAAAATGCGAGCGATGCAACTACCACAAGCCCAGAGGTCTAGGTTAACAGTCTCCTGGCAACAGGGATTGCATACATTTTCTCCGCTGGAGTAAGGATATTCGAATTCTGCGTAACAGGTTGTCTCTTCACTTGTAGTTACTCCACTTTCCCACCCCACTCACCACGTTCGGGGTGGGTGTTGCCTGGGCAGTCGGGGTAGGAGTTGCAGTGGGAAACTCCGGAACTGGTCCACCAACGCAGTTGTATGGGCCACCATAAGCGCCCATGTCATTCCGCGCGGTCCCCAAACTAGGTGGTAGGCAAGCGTCATTCCACTCAGAGGAAGGATCTCCCGCATCGATGAAGGGGGAATCTATCTCCAGGATGGTCGCGTCCAGACTACTTTGCCGTATTCTCCTGTTTGTCCTCCTCAATACAATGCCCCATCCTCGATCTTTATCGCCGTGTCTGCTGGCCCCCCGAGGTCTGTGATAACACTGTTAGCGGTTAGGTCGTCCTACAGAGATAGTATGCTCAATCACTTATGACGCTGTCTATAACAATGAACTTGTGTGTCTTCAATGCAATCCTCCAGAACTGTCCTGACTCCCACATAGTTCGAAAAAGGTACTTCTTGAATGTCTCCTTCAATCTTTAATAAATCATAGGAGGTTCCACAACTTTTACGCAGGTGGAGACTGACAGGCAGAACAAATGTGGAAGGTTTCGAAGGTATCCTGCCCTCGATCTGATTAATAAGTTGATGAGCGGCAACAGCTCCCATCTCTCGTGCCGGATGGTAGACAGCTGAGAGGGGGGGATTACAAAGCTCCGCGACATCTACATCATCCCCAAAACTGGCCACTGCGCAGTCACCGGGAATACGAACCCCGAGGCTGGAGACAATCTCCATGATTTCACGAGCCAACACATCGCCGGTGCATACCAGGGCGTCTGGTGGTGGGTCGAGGCCAAAAAGCGATTTCACGATTGGGGCCAGCTCACGCGCTAAGTTGTTGTTGGTGGCGAATGCGGGAGGGACAAGAATGCCGTTATGGAGACAGGCAAAACAGAATCCCAGGAATCTTTCATCCTCGGTACTACCCGCGTTGATCTCGCCAAAAAAACAGGGATGCCGCCTGCCATTCTTGATTAAGTGTTCGGTCATCGCATACATGCCACCATAATTATCGATGACACAGGCGTTGACACGGATGTCCTTGAAGTAATGCCCGATGAGAATATGCGGCAGGTTGTAGATGGGAGGAGTGAGCAAGAGTTCGGCGAGCTCGCGGTTGGGACGGTAGGGTTGGATTGCAAGCGCGCATACCCGGTCTCCAAGATTCGCCACAAGCCGGCGCACTTCCTCTCGCGGATCAAAGGGAACCAATCCATTCATCACTGAATATCCGCGGATGGACGCAGCCTCGCTGAACCCCTCGGAGATCTTGATCTCGATGGGTTGGTCCCGGCGATACATAAGATTCAGGATGATTTTCTCAATCATCTTGTGACTCCCTTACTTCTTCAGTGGCCTGAGTGTTGCCGCGATCTTGAGAGATGGATGTTTCCTTGGGGTGAAAACCGATGGCAAGGTTGATACACTGTTCGTAACGCCCAAAAGCCTTCCCGAAAATGGCGATCCCCCGTCCATTGGGTCCATCTGAGCGGACTGTCATGCGGACCGCGATAGGCTGCATGAAGTCGAGTCCCAGATCAGGGGGAGTGATCTTTCCCGCGGGCCTGCCGTTGATCGTCGCGCCGCTGGAATCGATCCTGCACAGACAGAGTGTTCCCATCCGGGATAATCCCTCGGGATACCAGTCAGCCATGTTAATGTTCTCTTCATCCACACGGCGGTATTCAAGCCGGAATGGGCTCACCTCCCGGTTATTGATGGCGATCAGGACCTCCACCTCTCCGGGATGATCCGGAAAAGCCACCGCGAGTTCCATGGAAAGCTCCAGATACACCACTTCATGTTCATCTGGGATGTTATGCGGGAAGAAGTAGTGGATCTCTCCATTGGTGACCACAAGCAACTCAGCCTCCATCCGGTTCGGATGGAAGAATCCCGCGTATTCCTTGGAGGAAGCGATGATTCCAGCTTCCGAGGCCAGCAGACTGGTTCCTTGAGACCGGAAGGCGGTGTAGTGGCCGACTGGAAGCTCAATACTGTAAACATCCGGCTCTTTATGTGGGCCAGGGCCCTCGAAGGAAAAACTCACATTGTTGAACAAGACATAGCAAAGCTTATTGAAACTCCGTGGGGAGCGCTGGATTCGGGTGGATACTAGGCCGACTCGTTCAAGCATTCCGATGTAGCTGGTCACCGTGGGTTGACTGATGCCAAGTTCGCGGGCTATCTCGGATACGCTTAATGGCCCATTCTGGAGAATCTCGACGATCCGGTATCGGGTCTCATTGCTCAGGGCCTTCAAAACCTCTTGTGCGTTGGAGCGTGGAACGCGATAAGGTAATCCCGCCGTACCCCGGTCCTCATGATCGGATTCACCTGGCATGGATGGAGGCTCCTCACGAATGACAAGGAAGTTAACGCCCCGGACGCCCTTGTCAATGGCCGGTGTCCTTGTGAATGAAGCAGTCCGAGGATCGGGTAAATCCGCTGTTAGGGTTCCCGCCATCGGACGGTCAGAGGACAAGGTCATGGATTACGAAATCCTCAAGGGTAACATTTCCATCATCCACGAAGAAACCAATCCGGCGATCCTCGGGTTGATGGTAGAAACGGGATCCGAGGGCGAATTTGCCGTTGATGAAAACCTCCACCAGGGTTTCCTCGACAATCAGCCGCAGCTCAATCTTTTCCCCATGCTTAAGTTCCAGGTCTTGGCAGGCATACCGGTGGAAACGTTCTCCATGCGGCCGGAACGTGAGTGCCTGGCTGTGCATGTCGATCGCGGCTTCATAGCCGGGATGTTTACCTTCTTCCCCGAAGAAAACCACACCCGCGCAACGTGTTCTCTCGGTAAGGGTGAACATGGCGGATAAATCAAACCGGGGAAAGCTCCCTGGAATTTGGATCTCCCCAAAGAGGGATTCATCCGTCATACGTAGACCATCACTGGTCTTCTCCCATTCTCCTTTCACGGTTTTGTAGTTTCCCCCTTGGGCAAGATCGAATTGACGCTCTCCACGAGCTTGGTTGAACTGGTCTGGAAGCTTAACATAAAGGTTTCCATCGGCAGCTGGAACGATTTCTTTCGGTAGGGACATATGCCCGCCCCACTCCCAGGCTCCATCATCACGGCAACCGGTCTTGGTACGAATCCACCCGATCACATAGCGCTTCTGACCATCGGAGATGGTCTTGGCTGCATAATTCATGGGACCATCAAAGGAGTCGAAACGGGTTGCTCTCCAAGGCCCCAATGGGGAAGCGCCAATCCGGTAACAGGTCTTCAGGAACATGCTCGCCACCATGTACCATTTGCCATTCGATTTGAAGATATCGCTGCATTCCGGGCAGCAATGGTTTCCAGGCTGGTAGAAGGTTTCGCCGGTGTCCCAATGAAGTAAATCGTGGGAGCGTGCAATCACAAGGGCGCCTCCCCGCCAATCCGCCTCACCCCGCGTGGCGGTAGTGATGCTCATAAGGAAGCAGTTTTCGGACTCAGACCAGAAAACAAAAGGGTCTCTCCAGTGAGAATACACAAACCTATTACGGTCCGCGAGAAGGATAGGATTGCTATTGTGCCGTTCCCAATGATCCAAATCGGTGCTCGTGGCGAGGCAAATGCTTTGTGGATGGGTGGGGTGCTCTTTGTCGTATCCCGTGTAAAACAGAAAGAACCGTCCCGCATGCTCAAAAATGCTGCCTGTCCAACACGAGACTGCATCCGGTCCCCCAGCAATGGGGGAAAGCGCGATGGGGTGTTCGGTCCAGTGGAGGAAATCGCATGTTGAGATATGCGCGTACTGGGTGTGATCCGCTAGATTCCGTACTGGCTCCAGGGGAGCCTTGAGATAAAAAACATGGTATGTCCCCTCCCAGAAGAATGGGATCGGATCGCCGAAATACCCATCTGTTGGCCTGTAATGAAGCATGCTGTTGTCCCCTGAAGTGGTCGTCTTTTTCCTTGAACCTTCAGGCCCCACGGTCCTGGAGGGCGTTGGACCGGGAGCATCCAGGTGAAGAGCTCAAGAGCCAAAAACGTTGATATCTCCCTTACTCACGGTACCGTTGGTGGGCGAATAGATGGGGTAACTCTTATTGGTTTGGTTAAACACTTGGAGGTAGGAAGGATCCTGGTTCACAAAAAGCCTGTACATGGCCCACTCCCCAGCGTCATGAACCCGGTCGGGGCCGGGAGAGAGAATCAACCACTGACCGGAGAAACCGAGCTCTGGATCAAAGTGGGAACCCGATATCTTTCCCTTGGCCGTGGCGGGAACATTGCAGTTATAAATACTACCTGTACCAAATGTGTTTCCAGCCGCCAAACACCTCCAACCACGGGCGAATAGCCTGTAGACATTGTTGTTGGGGTCTCTCGGCAGATTGTCCCACCCTTTCTCGGCGGCAAGGAAATCATCGAGTGGAATCTTGCTCACATAAGGACTGGGAGTGGTCAGTTGAGCCCACATGGACCTGTCGCCTTCCCTGGCCACGATATAGGACTCGATGGGGAGACGCCAGAAATCGTTGCGTTCAAAGTTATCCGCGGGGTAGATGCGGTGATCCAGATGATATGAACGGAGTGCTGTTTCGAGACCCTTCATCTC
>CAZORO010000157.1:0-10307 GCA_964581845.1 uncultured bacterium | reverse complement strand
ATGACGTTTGAGGAAATCAACCAGGAGGTCAAAGCCCGTGTGGCCAGGCGTGTGGCTCTGGGCCCTCCGCAATCCGCGCTATCCACAGCGGCGCCGGCAATCGCCACGGCCTCATCCGCCACCGAGTCTCCCCGCAATAAGGCTTGGCGGGAGCTGGAGGGCCTGGCTACAACCAATAAATGGGAGCAAATGGGCGAGGCCGCTGGGAAGTGGTTGGAAACGAATCCGCGGGATTTACCCTTTATGGAAGCGAAAAGCCTCGCGGCCTATCGAAGCGGAAATCGGCGGGAGGCCCGCAAAGCCGCGCAAGCAGTCCTCAAGGAAGCCACGCATAGCTTCATGGCGCATTGTGTCTTGGGTTGGCTGGAACGCGACAACCGGAGGTGGGATCAAGCTGTCGAACATCTCCTCGCGGCCTACAGGCTAAATCCTCGTTTCGTGATTCCGGGTAGCCCGATCCTGCAAGCCGAGGAGATCCTGAGAAACCGCCGCAATCGTTCCAAACTGGCTGATCTGTTGGATGTGAAATTGTCAATGCAAACACGGGATGCGAAAGGGTATCTGGAGCTGGCTCAGCTGAGACGTGAACTGGGAGAGGAAGAGGCCGCCAAGGAGGCCATCCGCAAGGCGGTTCTGATGGAACCATACCTGCCCGAAGTCCAGGTCGCCTGGGGGTATGCCTTGCTTTCGGATGGCAAGAAGGAGGAGGCCCTGGAGCGGTTTCGTGTGGCGGCGGACCTCGACACGCAGGGGGGAAAGGCTCATTTCGGCATGGCGCAAGCCTATCTGGCCTCCGGTTCCCGCGAGGCCGCCCTCACCTCGGCCAAGGAAGCACTCAAACTGGATCCTACGTTGGAAGAGGTGAAGGAGTTCTTGAAAACCTATTCCGGGCAGAGCATCGGCTCAAGTGGTCCATAATTTCCGGATCACTTCTCCACCAATCTTAACAATCCCTCACGGAATACTTGGAAACTCTTGGACCGGTTCCTGGAGGGTTCCATGAAAGCCGCTATCTCCCGCGCAGCTCGTGTTTTCTCCAGACCTCCTCTGTGATCACCATATTTCATCAGTATCCGTTCCAGATACTCCCAAGTTCCCCCTTTGATTTCATCGGGATTTCTTAATCCTCTCCACTTATCAAGGTTACAAGGCACATGAGGATAAGCCGCCTGTATAGCAGTCATATCACCAAGGAACCAGGCTTCGAGCTCCTCGATGGCGATCCGGGTGAGGATCCTTGGAGATTCAAGATCTAAACGGGTATGTGATGAAATGAATTGAGATTCCTCTACGATCCGCTTGACTCTCCTCTTTAATATGTGGCAATCATCGTTGTCACGGTCAAGCAGAATTACAATCCGTAAGTCTCGCTGCTGCCATGTGGAATACCCACGGAGCCTGGCTGGGAGTTTTGCCAGCAAATCACGCTTGCCTTGGAATGGGTGAAATCCGCATACGGCCTCCGCTGGAAGCAATTTGGGAATGAGCTGTATAAGCGCTGCTTCGGCGGATGGTTCCTCCAGCAAAAACTCAACGTGCATGGCGTGAGCGATTTTTTGTGACAGA
The DNA here is from genome assembly GCA_964581845.1 of uncultured bacterium. Lineage (GTDB taxonomy): Bacteria > Hinthialibacterota > Hinthialibacteria > OLB16 > OLB16 > OLB16. The sequence continues at coordinate 8,741 of CAZORO010000157.1, read as the reverse complement.
CTTGGGACGAGGTTTCTCTTCTTGGATGGGTTCTTTCAATGGGTCGCCTACGCCGAGATACCCCTCCATCCAGAGACTTCCCAGAGTGGCGCCTTTATCGAACATTTCGCTAATACCTTTTATCTTTGCCATGCGTTGAACTTGCGAATATCCATTAGAATCCCGGTAGATAATCCAGGCCTCCTTGGATTGAAGTCCATCCAGGAAATATGGTGAGTGAGTTGTTACGATCAATTGGGTCTTCGCCGTAACCGCACGGCACTCCTCCGCGAGTCCGAGGAGCAAACGTGGATGAAGGTGGTTTTCCGGCTCTTCGATCCCAATGAGTGGAGGTGGCTCAGGATCTTGGAGTGTTATCAAGTAAGCCAGCATCTTCAATGTGCCATCCGATGCATACTTGGCGAGGACTGGTTTCTCGAAAGGTTCGTCTTTGATCTGAAGTAGTAACCGCCCATCCGACAATAGCTCGGCGTCGACATGTTCCAAGCGTGGGACCCGGCTCCTTAAGATCTGATCGATTTTTTCCAGGCGTTCTCCGTGTTGCTCCTTAAGATATTGAATCACATTGGGGAGGTTGTCTCCTGTCTGCGAAAGACGCTCCTGGGATCCAGCTTCAGGGATTGTCCGCGTACTATCAGCTGTCAGATAGGAAAGATACCAGCCGGTGATGAAACGCCTCAAGGCGCTCACTCGGGGGTGTTTTTCGAATTGACCAAGGGTGTTGATCGCAAGCAAATCAGGTGAAGTTAGAGTTTCAGGAACACGTTCTCCATCTTCATTGGGGGAGACACCCGGTATCGCATAACCACTTCCATTCTCAAAACTTAGAAAAACGAAAGGTCGTCCCGCACTCCCCGTTTTCCGTGTCCAACGCAGCCATTCCTTAGCAATAAAAGGGCCTTTAGGGTTCTCTCCGACCTCGATGTGGTAAGTGATGATGGGGTGTTCAGGTTCCTTGTATCTGAGCTCAAAGGTAATCGGACCCTCTACACCGCGTGAACGGAGTTCCTTAAAAAACGGCCACGCCGGTCCCATGCTTTACGGAGACCGAGCGAGAAACTCTCCGAGAGGAATGCGAAGACATCAAAGAGAGTGGACTTTCCACTGCCGTTCGGGCCGACAAGTGTGGTGAATGGAGAGAGATCAGTGAGGGTCACATCTCTCAATGCCCGGTAATTCTTGATCTTGATGCTTGTGATACGTGCAACTGGCCTAATCATCCCCATAGTATGCCTCATTCCATATCCTCTGGGTTATTAGATTCCCCGAAAAAGACCCGTCGAGAGCGTAAATGATACATGTTTCTCAGGCTATAGTCTTCGAGATTTGGTCTTCATTAGAGATAGATGTTTGATTCTTACTCATATAAAGAATCTCAAATATATCCAAAAAACCCTTTGACCTGGCCGATCCGTGGGGATAGAATAGCTTCCGTTACGAAGGGTATGGTCCCATCGTTTTTTAGCATGTTGCTTTTTTAATGACAGCCGCTGAAAGGAGGCTGAGCGAATGGAACGCTCTGAACTCAACTCAGCTGCCCCCTTGACGCCTGTTGTCAGTCTTTATCCCTGTGATCCCTTCACGGGATCCGAACGCCTGGTTGACGCCAAGCAGGAGCTACGGACACATCTGCAAAATGGTGTTCCTGAGGTTGTTCTTGACCTCTTGGGAGTCAAAGGTGTGACCAGTGACTTGCTCAGTTTTCTGCTCTCATGCGAAATGGAATGTCAACGGAATGGGGTTCGTCTTAAAGTAAAGGATGTTGCACCCGACCTACTTAAAGTGTTCCGTTTTGCAGGGTTGAACCAGGTAATTGACTTCCAGTCTCCATCCTGATGGGGTGTCTGATCCTTGTAGTTTTTAATGGGGAGTAGTCAAACTCCCAAGGATGGGGATAGACTTGAACCTGCCGAAGAGGGAAGGCTGATCCATCGAAAAGGCTGTTTTCTTGATTGGAACAATCCACATATGACACCATCGCCTCGGCTCAGGCGTTCGTGCCATCATGTCCATGCTTTCACACTAGTCGAACTCCTGGTGGCGATCTCCATTATTTTAATCTTGATCGGTATTGCTCTCCCAAACTTCTTGGCGGCTCAAACCCGCTCGAAGATCGCCCGTGTCAGCTCTGACATGCGGAGCGTGGCAACCGCCTTGGAGGAATATCAGATGGAGAGCAAGAAATACCCCACAATGATTGTCCCCGGTTTCCAGGGGGGAGTGCCCCCTCTGGCTGGATCCAGTCTAAAATGGTGGTATATCCCAGATTCCTTGAGTTCCCCCATCCCTTATCTTCGGAATGCGGACGTTCGTTGCCCTTTTGGGGGAAACTATGCTAGGGCGGAAAACTTTCCGGATGAAATCTGGCGGCGCTATGGATATGAGAATATCCTAGAACTGATCACAAAATCTGGGCAATTCCCGATCCTTATGAACCGTTATGGACACCCCAAGGCAATCACTTGGTCAGGTGACTGGCGATTACAATGCGTGGGTCCAGACCGTGAATGGGATCCCAATATCATGTACAACCCCACCAACGGTCTGGTGACACGTGGAGATATCATCCGGACACAGAAATCACCCACCGGATTGGTGAATGATCCTGATAATCCCTTTTACAGATAATAACCGGACAAATACCCACCAAGGAAAATATGCGAAATAAGCACAGGAATGGATGTTGTTGGAGGGGGTGCCTGGACGTTATCAAACAGATTTCATGTTGAAAAGTGCAAAGATGAGCTGTCTGATACCAGGGCAAGCTGACGCCCAAGCCACCCCCCATTATCATGGATGCTCGTAACACTCAGGATGTCGGTCTATGAGCGCTTGGAAAGAGGAAATAATCTACATTGCTTTCCCCCCCTCTAAAGCCCTTAGCCCCGGGGAAAACAGAAGCTAGCCGATTTCCAAGCGGAGGTATTATGCCACATTGGTCAGACTGGGGTCAAGTACAGGCCCGGTTTGAATCTACTGGTCAGCCTCATGTTCCTCGATCCAGGCCATTTGGATAGCTTCCAGCTTAGCTTCATTGGACCGGTGAATGTCATCATCCCACTCCTCGAGATCAGCGATCCAGTCGCGCAAGTCAGTGAACCGGACTGTCATGGGATTCACTTCCGGGTGAGCCTCCCGCAAGGCAATGGCGATGTCCTCGATTTGACTCCATTTAAGACCCATCGACTTTAGACCGCTCCTTCCTTTGGGATGACTTTTATTGACTTGTCTCCGCTTTTTGCGATGTCAAAATGTTTTCATTATGGATTGAGTCCATGGGAATCGTTCCGTTATCCACCACCCTCTCCATGAAGTCAACGGCCTTATACTCGCAAGAGCTTCGTGAGAACTGAAGGATGAGAGCCACGTTCTTTGTGTCCTCTCCCACAAGGAGATCAGGGTCGCCGGGAAGGATTTCACCTTCATCCAACATTCCTCCAGACCCGGCGGTGAAGTGATACACTCCGTTCATGGGGCGGAAGCGTTGGTACATGTGATTATGGCCCGCAAGGACTATATTCACCCTTCCCTCGTTAAAGATTGGCTCCAAGACCCGCCGCAGATTCGGATCAGGCTCTGGATACTTCACTGTCTTGCCATAGAGAGGATGGTGCATCGCAACCACCTTCCAGAGCGCCTGACTCTTGGCGAGTTCACGCTGGAACCATGTTAGTTGGCTCTTGTCATTGCAGACAGTGTTGGAATCTAGAAAAAAGACCTGGACCAGGTTCTCTTTGAAAGTGAGAGTGTAGTACCTCTTGCCATCCATGTTGAACAAAGGGTGAAACATTTGAAAACCCGCGAAACCGCCGTTAATATCATGGTTTCCCAAAACCGCGAAGAAGCGGACCCCATTTTGAAGGAGAGCATCATAGGGTTTCAGGAACACCTCCTCGAAGCGGTTGGGATTCCCATCGAAGGAGATATTGTCACCTAATAAAAAAATGCCATCCAATGGTTTCTCTTCATCAATATGATAAAGAGCTGATCCGAGTTGAGTCTGGAGACTGTCACCTGAACGGGTATCACCCATTGCGGCAAGACGAACCGTTTGAGTATCGACCGGGGCTGGGTCGCAGATAATGATGTGGTGATTAAAGGGGCCGGGGACCTCCCGGAAGGTGGCACCATGAGTACGGATCATCTCCAGCACTGATTGGTATTCCTTGTCTCTCAGCAGGAAGACATGGTATTCGGCGCTAGTACCCAGTTCATGGATTTCCTCCTCGATGGGCTCGGGCATGACGAAGGTGGGATAGGGGTTCTGACGAGTCGTTACCCACTCCACATTCCCATCGCTGTAAAAGCTCAATCCATGCCTGCGTTCATTCACCACAACGAGTTCATAACGGCCGTGGGGAAGCAGGCTGCGGATTCCGTGCCAGAATGCACGTGTATCCCGGTCGGTCGGCCAATGGGCCATCCCTCCTTTAACCAGGAGAAGGAACGCAACCCACGCCAATGCTGGAATCCATATCCGTGGCCTCAGCGGGAATTCAAACCAATGTGGCCGCCATATGATCCAACAACGCGCGGCTATCAGAGCGAGTGGCGCGAAGAGCGGTAGCACATACAATGGAAGCCGTGAGCTGGCTAGCGAAAAAATGATGAAAGGAACAAGGAGCCAGCTGAGAAGAAAAGGAATCTGTGGGTCAGTTGAACCAATAAACCAATGACGCCATCCACGGATTCGATGCCACTCTCTCATGGCAACTGGATACCACGATAACGACCAGGGAAGTGTTCCCAATAAAAGGATCGGAACATATACATAGAGGAAAGCATAGAAGGCTGGATTTCGATCATATTTGGCGGTGAAGAGCCGTCCTACGATCTGGTTGTCGATCATGTACTTCAAGGCACCAGGAATGGTGTGGAAGACGGCCAAGTACCAGCTTCCCCCAATGACCATGATCAAGGCTAAAGCCAGGAACGAGTCGATCCGGAGCAGATATCGCCGGGCTTGTTGTGTACAGAGAAGGAATACCATCATGGCGGCCATGAAGACGAATGTTGCGGGTCCCTTGGAAAGGATCGCCATGCCGAGGCTGATTCCGAGGAAAAGACGGTTATGATCCAGTCTGGCCCATGAAGGTTTCAGAAAAACGTTTTCCCCCGCCGTGCCCTCTTCACAAATGGTTCCATAATCCTTTGCGTCTTGTTTTACGGTCTGCCAAAAAAAGAACATCGAGAGTGTGATCCAGAACGCCAGCGGGTTATCTGGGGTAATGATATTTCCCGCCACCATGGTCACTCCACAGGCCGTGTAACAAAAGGCCGCCAGGAGACCAGTGCGCCGGTCCCAAAGAGAGGCTCCCAAAAGACCCACCACCAGTGCGGTGAGGGCATACCAAATGGCATGGCCGATCCGTGCTCCCCACTCATTCATCCCAAGCAGCTCAAGTCCAACCACACTCCCCCAATAGACCATCGGAGGTTTTTCGAGGAAGGGGCGAAGATTGTATTGAGGGATTAACCAATCTCCAGTGGACACCATGCCCCGGGCGGCGTTGAGATAATAACCTTCATCAGGCTCCCAAATTCCTCGTGAGCCTTGGAGGGAAAAGGCTAGAACGCAAGTCACGATGATGACCGCGAGTACAGCACTAAAAAAATTCATGCAGGTTCCCTTTGTATAGTGTCTAGTGAATTATGTGAGTCCATGAGGTTTGGCACAAGGACCCCCGTTCTCTTGACAAGCAAGGAGGGGCGTCGGAAACTCGAAATGAGTTCATCATTGATGGAAACGAGGTTTCAGGCTTTGCAGGTTACTCTTTCTGGACGACACGTAGAAATTACACCAGCGCTTGAGGATCATGTCCGCAAGGGCATCGAAAAACTCACCAAATTTTCCGATGGAATTCTCGAAGTCCAGGCGATCCTTTCTGTCGAGAAATGGGCACACCGGGCGGAAATTAACATCGGGGCGGATGGCTATCATCTACATGGTGAATCCACCACCGAGGATCTTTATAAGTCCATTGATGTCGCTATTTCAAGGATTCAAACCCAGATCCTAAGACACAAGGAAAAGATACGGAACCATCGTGTACACAAGGGTGAGGCTCCCCCAGCGAAATTGGGTATTCAGGTGGATGTCCTCAGCGGTGAGGACATTGAGCATGGTGAAATCCATCCCCGTGTTATACGTAGCCGCAATTATGCCATCAAACCCATGTCGGTCGATGAGGCTGCCATGCAAATGGATCTGATCGGTCAGGATGTCCTGGTTTTTATTAACTCGGAAAGTACCCGGTTGAATGTGCTGAGCCGGCGCAAGGATGGGAACTACGAACTCATCGCGCCCGATATCCGGAGCTGATAGCCAGTCATTTCCCCCGTATTGATCAGCGGAAGGAATGTAATAAGGAGAGCATTGGATGCTCCGGTCAGAGGGAGATTGTATTGGTCCGGATCCCTTGGTCGGGAAGATGGTGGAGATCCATCTCCTCAATAGCAAACGTTTCCTCGGAAAGGTACGATGCCGGGACCACGATGGCATTACGCTTTATTGCATTCCTCTCAGCCTGATCGATACCCTTCCAGCAGGGGCGAGTATCCGCGAGCAACTCCCAGAGATTCTGCATACTCTCTTCTTCCCGTATGTAAACATTGAGTATATCGATATCGGGGGAGAACCAGTCGGTTTTGATGCTCTTTTTTACCATGCCTTCCAGGGAGAGAAGCTCGAGGTACTCTTTGAGTACTTGAGTTAAGTTTAGGAATGGACTCCCAACAAGATATCAGCCGGGCTCTCAACCTGGCAGGAGATGTTCTCAAGGGCAAAGTATGCTTGGATGAGGCATTGGTCGTGGCGAATGCCTCGAACATGCTCCCCGCCCTTATCGAGAGTTTGAATGTGCTCGCGGAAGGTCCTGTGTTTGCCTTGGCGGAGCTTGAGCAAAGGGTTCACAGTGGCGAGGCCCAATGGGCGATGGAGGGACGGACTCCCCGTTTGGAGCTTCCCGCCGAGCTGAGGGAGAAGCACGATGATTCGATGCTGACCTCGGTGGAGTGGGCGGATGCCTCGCTCAAAGAGCTGGATGACCGTATGGGTCACCTGCTGGAATTGGAACGAGACCTGTCAGGCCAGATTGAGTTTCTTCAAGCGGTTGAAAGACATCGTCCCTCTCCCCCCAATCCATGGCTTGCTGGGATTACCATTATGGGTGTGGGTCTGGTGATGTGTGTTTCCCTTGCTCTGCTTTCTCACTCTCATGCAGCGGCCCTTATTTCATTCATCATTACCACCGGCATCAGCGCCATGGTTTCCCGGAGGGATTGGTGTAAATACGAGGAGTTCTTAGAGAAAGTGCAGCGGGAGGATCAGCGCCGCAAGATAAAAAAGGATCAGTGCCAGAAGGATATGGAAAATGCAAAGAATGAAACCTCGGTGATCATGCACGAAGCCACTAAGATTATCTCGCGTCTGGAGGCTGCTGGTCCTGAATGCGTTCAACGGGCCCGGGCGGCCCACCCAAGACTTTTCTGGCCTTCAGGGAAGCCGCCAAAGCGAGAACAAGGAGAGTAACCTTTCTTCCTTCCATTGAGTTCCCTTATCTCATTTCTGGAACCTTGAAACAAAACTGAACCCCCTCTCCAAGCATTCAGGAGAGGGGGTCGAGCAGGTCTGTTCGAGTGATTTCTATCGTCCGATTTAGAAGGTACCCCAGTTCGAAGAGGTCTGGCTGCTGGAGTAGTTGTTCCAATTGGAACCAAAGCCACCCGGGAAGGAATAGGTGTTCTGGGAGCCGCCGGATTGGGTTGAGGTCTGCGTATTCGAGAAGCCGCCACTGCTAAACGGGAAACCGGTGGGAATAGCATATCCATAGTTCCCCCAATTGGTTGAGGTTTGAGATTGGGAATAGTTATTCCAGTTGGAACTGGTACCGAATGGGGTTGCGAATGTGTTGCTTGACCCGCCACTGAAACTGCTTGAGTTCTGGTTGAAAAAGCCGCCTGTGTTGAAATCCTGACAGGGCGCTCCATTGATCATCACAAACAAAGCAAACACTACCACTAGAATCAGATACTTGATGTTGTTTTTCATCGTCTTACCCTCCTTCATCGTTTTTTGGTCCATTCCGGTTCCCACCCCGGTAACGATGAGCCTGGGAAGATTTGCAGAAGATGATGTGGATTTTCTATTGAGTCCTTGAGAGGCCAGCTTTACGATTCCAGGTGGGTGAGGTTTCGAGGTTTCCAGCCATTCATCCTCAGGAAGGGGGCAGCCCGCCATGAGTCTTATCCCGATTCGTTATACCATTTCAGTTCTGATGGTAACCTTCTTATTTCTTCCGCATCTTCAGGCTGCGCCATGGATCAAGACAGAGATCCTCAAGGTGGATGAGGGGGTCTGGGACTCTCACCACAAGAAACCCTGTTTCAAAATCACGGTGGGTGTTCAAGCGGGTGAGTGTACGCGCGCCACAGTCAAGATGACCTCCCGGATTGAGAAAGGGGGCAAGAAATTCTCGCCCAGTTCCACCCAGAATGTCGGTTCCGGCGGTGTGGTGGAATTCACTGTGCCCGAAGATTGGCTGGGCAATCCCGGTACGGGTGATGAGATCGTTTTCCAGGCTGATGCGACTGGTTATTACACCGTGATCGAGTACCGCACTGTTCAGTATATTGAGTATGTTCCCGCGGGAAGCGGAGGTCATGGCCCTGGGCCTGGGGGAATCAATTTCAGTTTTTGAAGGACCGTCTTCTAACAAGTGATTTACTTGATGTTGGTTCCA
>CAZORO010000156.1:0-10352 GCA_964581845.1 uncultured bacterium | reverse complement strand
GGAGCGAAAGCAGCGCCTGAGATTCCAATCAAAACCCATAACGGTCTTCCGGGGTTACGCTGTGAACCGCTCAAGGGACGGGATGGCGGGACTTTGTTTGCTCTCTGGGTGGCCTCCAGCCCCGTGGATGACTCTCCCGTGACCTATACCGATGTCTTGGTGGATTGCGGCCGTGTCACAAAAGTCACAGCGGTGGACACGCTCCATGCACTCACTCAAGATTTGACCTTCGAGTCTGTTGATCAAGGGATCAAGATAAGTGATGTGCTCATGGTGGACTATCCGGTCATACTCAGGATCGAGGCGGAGACCTCGAGATGAAATGAGGCGAAGGTAGCCGTGAGGGAGATTCCTTTTCAGGCCTCCCTTGCGGCTGGGATCCGCATGGAGTGCTGCTTCTCTGGAGCACGTGAGTGGGCCATCAGGGAAGTGATAACCCGTCTTGTTCCCTGATCCTGGAATATCAGTTTCAATGCACGTCGAAGATCCTCCTCGTTGAGGACTTCTTCTACCTCAACTGGAGCACCAGGACTAAAACTGAATCCACGGATCTCCGCTGGATAGCTGATTGCCCCATGACTGAGTGTAAATAGGCGATACTTGTATGAGCCAAGAGCAGGGACTAACAGGAGAAAGTCACTCTCAATCCGATCTCCAGCGGCAGTGGTGACCACACGTCCTTCTACTTGGTTTTTGGTCTTCTTAGTCAACACGGCCGCTTGTTCGCGTAGGATATCGACGGGAGATGTCTCCTTCTCAATTGGGAAATCCGGCCAAAGATCTTCAACCATTTTCTTCCTCCCTTACAGATCGAGTGAGAAGACCATCGGCAGATGGTCTGAGATACCTTGTTTGGGGCGGCCTTGCTTTGTGAACAATGAAGTGGAACCTGCTGAATCCAGGATCTGTAATGAATTCCCCATGAGGCTGTCCATTAGACTCGGTCTTAATACCACTTGGTCAAAGAGGTGCCAGTACTGACGGTGGAATTTGGTCTTGTCGTAGAAGTAACTTCCAGGTGGACTACCTTTTAGGTCTCCAAACAACCCCCAAGTTGGATTGTAAAAGAAGCAGTACTTCTCTTCATCAATTATTCGAGAAACCTCCCGGCAAACTTACCGGTCTGGAATAGCGTGGAAATAAGCAGCCGATACCATGGTTTTCTCAAAAGGATCCGCGTTGAAATCGCCAACCACCAGCGTCCTGTCGTGTCCAACCTCTATTTCAACTTCTCCAAGGTCCAATAGAAAACGCCGGTAGAACTCTTCTCTGTCTTCATCCTCGGAGTAAAGGCGGCTTAGTCCATAGACCACTCCTAATAGGATAGTCCTACGCCCTGGAAAAACCAATTCAAGTATGATCCTTCTTCCCCCGGTTTCTTCCCGGTGTTTTCGTACCAGCTCTGAGGAGAAGCGGACGAAGACCTTGATTCGGTCAGATAAGAGATCCACGGTGCAGAATCCGAGGACTCTTTTTTCATTCAACTCATAGAGTAATGAACTGAGATCATCCCCATTCTCAATGAGGATGATCACATCGGTATCATGTGTTTTAACGATCTCCCCTACGTGGCTGCTCACCGCCTTGTTGAAAGTATTCCACAAAAGGAAGCGAATTGGACCGCCCGGCATCGAGGTTTCACATGTCCTATCAAGAGAGCTACCATATAATAGAATGAGCCGGGAGTGAGGCCAAGGTGCATTCAATGAATCCTCCCGCTGTCTTAATGAAGAAGACTAAAATCCGTATAATAACCCCTCCTTTACCCACAAACGCCTACCGATTTTCAATTTCCAGCCCAGATTGAAACGTTGTCACTGCTGAGCGAGTTTTATTCAAGCCTAAAACGTGGAATCATAGGATGATCGGCTGTTATGAAGCGTTCTGAAGCAAAAACGGTCGATTTTATATGGCACGAACACTGCTAGAGAGTATAACGGGCATAGTTGAACCTGTCGGCGTGGCCAGGTTGGCGACCCAGACAAAGTAATTCCCAAGAATTTGAAGACGAAAGGAAAGTGAAATGCGAACCATCATCGCAACCATCCTGACCTGCACTCTGTTGCTCCTATCGAGTGGAGCTTATGCACTCTCAATTACCAATTCGGAGCTGAGTGGCCTCAGCTGGACCTATACCTCGGACCCCACTACCGACACGGCTGGGGGCACCTCTTACAAGGCCTATGGTATGGGCACAGCTATTTCTAATGGCTTCCTCTATGTAGTGGTACAGACCAACTTCCCCGAAACCGGTCTCATGGGTAATGACTCCTATACCAGTATGACCCACTTTTCCCCTGGAGACCTTTATCTGAATGTGGGTGGGACATTCCAGAGTAAAACTGGCTCGGCCTACGGAATTGCAACTACCAGTCATGCCAATGTTGTCCAGCAGGCCTATCCTGGGCAAACCTGGACTTCAGTGACAGCGGGCAGTCTCTATAGCAATGCGGTTTTCGCCGATGGAACCTACGAGCAGTATCAATATAACACCCCGACCTATGCACCAGATGATGGGGATGGAAATAATAAATTAAACTCCTATCCGACCCTGATTAAGTCCGGTAACCTCGTTGCCGGAGATGTTTCGGGGGTAAGGTATGCGACGTCATATGGTACGCTTTGGCAATACAACATCTTTTACAAAGTTTCCCTGACAGCCCTTGGTTTGGATTGGGGCGAGACAGTTCAGGCTTTCTGGGTGATGGAGTGCGGCAATGATGCAGTACAGGCTTTCGCGACCAACCCAGCCATTCCAGAGCCAAGCACCATCGCCCTGTTGACCGCGGGTGTTGTAGCTCTCGCCGCGCGCCGCCGTAGTCTGGTGTAAGACAGACTTAATACATACTCTAGATCTCTTACTCCTGCCTCTGGCATGAGTAGCCTCCCGCGGGGCTGGTAGAAATACCAGCCCCGCTTTTTTGACATCCCCCCACTACCCAGCCGGTCGTGTCCTGAGCATACTTCTCCTCTTGGAATACCCTTTCCATTCATTGGTCACAATCATGAATCCAAACCCACGTACAAGAGCGGCGCGGAAATCAAAGACACTTCCTCCTCCCCAACCCGCTCCCGCCGTCCAACCGGCCCGTACCGATCCTTTCCAGGGGGTTCCCCTTTGGACTGTCTCTCTGGTTTTTCTGATCCTTCTGGTTCTAGTCACCCGGTTCACACACTTGGGATACCGTGCTTTTCACCATGATGAGTCCATTCACTCTTACTACTCCTGGAAAATCATGCATGACGGTCCTTCGGCTTACCGTTATGACCCTGTTTACCATGGCCCTTTTCTCTATCACTTCGGTGCGGCCTTGATGAGCTTTCTGCCGGACTCAGACACCACCGCGCGGATCCCCTTTGCCCTGACAGGCGCCTTCGCGGTTCTGGTTTTCCTTGCCTGGTGGAAGCGTCTGGGACGGGGCACACCGATGCTGCTTTGTCTCTTGCTGACCTTCTCGGCCGTGGTCACTTATTTTTCCCGCTTTGCCCGTGAAGATGTCCACATGATGGCCTGGTTAGCAGGCATGACTGTATCTGGGGCACTGTATCTGTGGACTTGCCGTATCCGGTTTCTCAATCTAGCTGTCCTTTTTGTGATTCTCTCCTATTGCACCAAGGAGAGCTCGTATGTGAACACTTTCCTCCCCTGTTCGTTTGTGCTGATGTGGGGGATCTTGCACCTGTGCCGTGGAGGCTGGCCGGCAGGAAAGGAGATTTTGGAACGTTATCTCCCATTGATCCGTACCCTTGTGGTGTTTGGTTCTTTCTCTGTCTTTGTTTTTACCTATGTCGCCTTGGATGCTCGTGTCAGTCCCGAAACGGGGCTGGCGCGTGGAGTTGTGAATATCCTCGCTCACAGCACCGCGATCACCAAGAAAACGGATGCGAAAGACCTCGCCTCTGAGTTTGGTTTTTTCTCGAAATCAGGACGTCAGGATGCCCGTCAGGTCTATCTCTACTTGGCCTTTGGTTCCACAGTCTTCCTATTGGTCTTGTTGGAATCCGTCGTGTTATGGAATCTCCGGTGTCACGAATACAGGGCTGGCGGTGGGATTCCAGCCTGGATTGCATGGGTTGTCCTGGCGTTGGTCTTTTATCTGCTGGCGGTTCATCGGGTGGTTTCCATGGCCAACTGGATTCATGGACCAGGACCTTACTCATTCTGGAGAGATCTCACATGGCATCTGGGGATGACCCTGTTGATGCTGGGGGCGGCGGCCACGGCTTTCCTCCTACCGGATCTGATGACTGCCTTTCTCCCTAGTTCAGCGGATAGCCTCTCAGTTCGCGAGAGGATCAAGCTCCGGAAAAGCTACCTCATCGGGCTTTACGCTTTAATCTTTCAATTGATCCTGGCGATGGGTCTCTTTCTGATCCTATTCTCGTCGCTGGGAACCAACATCCGTTCAGGCACGCGCGATGGTTTGTATGGATATCTATCCTATTGGTTTAAACACCAGACCGGCGATTTCCGGATTTGGGGAACATGGTGGTATTACCTTCCGAGACTTCTGCTCTTTGAGATTCTTCCACTGACTTTGATCGCCCTGACCAGTTTCCTGTTCCTCCGCCAGTGGATACAGAAGTGGTATCGGAGGTCTTACCTGGAACACTCGAAAGGGGAGACACTGGCTCCACAAGAGATGCCCCACTCACCAGATGGAAGCGAGTGGAAACCGATTCCCCTCCCGCTACGCTGGTTCGCGGTCTATCAGGGCGTGTTCCTGCTTGGGGTCTATTCCATCCTCAATGAAAAGGTTCCATGGCTCTGCACTTATCCGGCCTATGGAGTCAGCTTTCTGGCCGCTATTCTGAGTGGACATTGGCTGGCCACTCACCTCGCTTTTCCCGGTCCTTTGATGGGTAGACTGATGGACCTGATGTCAGAAAGTGATTGTCCACTCTCCCAAAGGATTTGGCGTGGGGGATGGACATGCATGCTGGTCCTGCTGTCGCTTTTCACCATGGGTCAATATCTGGTGCAGGTCTTCGTGCGTCCTGACTACCCTACCGAGCTGCTCGTGTATACCGGCACCACTCCTGAGTTCGCCGCAAAAATGCGCAAGGTAGAGCGGCTGCAAAAAGAATCTGGAAACAAGCTGAGAATTGCTGTGGAGGGGAAGGCCGAATGGCCTAGTGTCTGGTATTTCCGGAATTTCAATGTACGTTGGAAGACTGTTGATCTAACATGTGATATCCAGATTCTGGATGATACGCCGGAGGGACGCAGGCGCATGCAACCCCGGCGTGGGAAAATCTGGGAGATGGAACCCTGCAACCTTCGTGGCTGGTGGATCTGGCATGGATCACGCGAGGCGCTGCCTGGTAATCTGACCTTTCTTGGCAACCTCAAGGCCTTTTTAGCTAACTCTAGGAATGACCATCGGGCAGCCTTCCCGGAGGATGCACGTCCCATTCCATCCCAGTACTCCATAGGCTTCCGTAATCAGGTTCTGCGCTACATCTTCTTCCGTCAGATCTGGTTTCCCACTGGAGGCGAGAAAGTACTGGTCTGTTTCAAGACGAATACTGAAATCCCCGCCGAGGCCAGCCGTGGATACCTCGAGGGTTCGGAGATTCCTCCCAGGTATTTACGTCCCCAACAGACCGTGTCCAACCACGGCTCAGGACCGGGACAGTTCCTGGAACCACGGGGATTGACACGAACCCCTGATGGAAACATCGCGGTGGTGGACAGTAAGAATGGCCGTGTTCAGGTGCTCTCCCCCACTGGGGAATTTGTTTTTGAGTTCGGAAAGGGGATTCTGAACCCAGAGTATTCGGGTCCATCGGATATTGCCTGTGATCCCCAGGGTAATTTTTTTGTGGCGGATACCTGGAACCATGCGCTTAAAAAATTTTCTCCTCGAGGTGAACTTCTTGAATCTGTCAATTCTGGCAAGGGACCAGCCGAATCCAATGTGGGGTTGTTTGGCCCAAGGGGTGTCGCTCTGAATAACCAGGGAGTGGTTTTCATTACGGATACGGGGAACAAGTTTGTCCGTGCTTACAGCACCGGTCTGAAACCACTTTTCTCGTGGGGAGGAAGTGGACAGGAACCGGGGAGATTCAATGAGCCTGTCGGTATCGCGGTGGATGCCAATGGACGTGTGATTGTGGCGGATACCGGCAATGGACGTATCCAGCGTTTCAATGACAAGGGGGAGTTTGACAAAGAGTTCCTGACCTTTCCTCCCATGGAGAATGATGTGGTGGGGATGGAACCGCATGTGGATGTTCTCACGGATGGCCGTCTGGTGACCTCGGTCTCCAGCACCGGAACCGTTTGGATCATCGACCCCAGCAGGATGACCGCGTCGGTCTTCCGGGTGCAATACCAAAATTTCCTTCAACCGCTCGGAGTGGCCTCCGATGGCGAGGGAGGTTTTTGGGTGAGTAGCCGGAACAGCTCGGCAATCTCCCGGATAAAAGCGCCATGATCCAGGGAATCGGGGTGGATGTGGTCGCGGTGGAGAGGATTCGCGGTCTCTTGGAACGTCATGGCGAACGTTTCCTCAAGAGGATTTTCACTCAAACCGAACGGGAATACTCCGGAACCTTTGCGGACCCACTTCCTCACCTTGCCGCCCGCTTCGCCGCTAAGGAGGCCACCTACAAGGCCATCCCCAATCCAGGACCGGTCCGCTGGAAAGAGATCGAGGTTCGCAACGATCCCACCGGCAAACCCCATCTCTTCCTTTCAGGGGAGACACTCAGGAGAGCTCAGGATTGTGGCATCACCAGCTTGAATATCTCCTTGGCGCATGATGCGGGAGTGGCCATCGCCCAGGTCGTCTTGGAATCCTCTCCCCAAGTTGCTTCCACATAACCATCGCAATATAGTCTTGAGAACACACACACTCTCGAACATAGTTTCACAGGAGGTTTTTTTCATGGCATTCACCCTACCCCTGGGAGCCAAAGCGCCCGATTTCAACCTGCCAGCAACCGATGGCAAGACTTATTCCCTGAACAGCTTCGCCGATGCGAAGGTCCTGGTGGTGTTCTTCACCTGCAATCACTGTCCTTATGTGGTTGGCTCGGATGAAATCACCCGGAAAACTGCCGAGAAATTCGCCCCCAAGGGAGCTGCCTTTGTGGGGATCAACTCCAACAGCAAGAACACATACATCGAGGACTCATTCGAGGGGATGGTCCAACGGATGAAAGTGAACAAGTTTCCTTGGGTTTATCTCCATGACAAGAGCCAGGTTATCGCGCGTGCCTATGGCGCCTTGCGGACTCCTCATTTCTTTGTATTCGACCAGGACCGTAAATTGGTTTATTGCGGAAGGGGTGTCGACAATCCACTCGACACCAGCCGGATGACAGTTAACGACCTGGAGAACGCCCTTACGGAGATTTTGGTTGGGAAGCCGGTATCAAATCCTTTGACCAATCCGATTGGTTGTAATGTCAAATGGGAAGGCAAGGATGCCCACTGGATGCCCGCGGAAGCCTGCGATCTGGTATAAAAGCGAAGACGGGGCTGGTGGTCACCAGCCCCGTCTCTGGGGGGGGAGTTCCCATGCGAACCATGAACTCCCAATGCTTCACACGATGGCACGGCGCCGGACCGCGAAGGCGGCCATCCCGGCCGCCATCAGGGCGATGGTGGTGGGTTCTGGAACTGCGGGGTTGTGGATCATTTGCTGCACACCATCATTACCGCACTCCATCACCCAGAAGGATTGGAGAGTTTCCCCCCCGGTAAGCCCCAAGGCACTCAAAGAAACCTTGTAAAAGATATCCCAGTCCCAAGCATCACTTGCTCCATTGGCACGGTACCTGACTCCCGAAACATCACCCCCCACAAGGCTGCCTGATGTAATCAGTGTTGGATAGGAATTTAAATTGTTGTTACCATCTCCATCATCCGGACTGGTTGCATTCTTGTAGAGACTCCCGGCGGTCACCGGTGTCCAGGTCTGCCCCGCATAAGCCTGTTGAACCACATTGGCATGACTGGTGGTCGCGATCCCATAGGCTGTTCCTCCACCTCCTTGAAAAGTTCCCCCCACATTCAGATAAAGATCTCCCGGAGATATATGCGTGGATCTGGAGTAGGAGTCATTGCCAATTGTACCCGCCTCGGGGAAATTGGTTTGAATCACTACATAAAGGAACCCCCCCGATATCGCATAACCGGATCCATAACTTGTGAAAGTGCTGGTACCGGCGGTGTCTGTGTTGGAGTCCTTGGTGTATTTCCAACTCAAACTTGCCAACTCTTTATCAGAGATCGATAGGCCATAAGCGGCCCCCATCGTAAAGGCCACCCCAAGAACGAGGATATGCGTAGCGGCTAGTTTCATTTTTCAGCTCCTTTCAGCTGACTGGGTAGTCCAAATTTTTAAGGTTCTCTCCTTGGTTCATGGAGGGGGAACCCTCTGATCCTCCAAATTAGCAGTGATCGTGCCATCATTCTAATCGATGAATACATCGATAAATCCAAATAAATCGGGATGATCTGGTCGTATTCAGTTTATCATTAGATAATAGTTTGTCAATGTTGAATACTATAGGGCCACAAATGACCTAGAAAAGAATCATCTACAAATGTTAGTGGATGATCTGCCCATTGGATCGGAAGGATTCACCCAAACCTTTTTCCAGGCAGTTGTCTCGGAAATCCGTATTGACTACAGTGTGTTAGAAATGCCAGCCAACTCTGACCATAACCATCCTGGTCTCTCTCTGAAGGCTCAGTTGGTTTTCGCATTTCTCGGTTTGTTTTTCACCCTGGGGTTCATCGATGGCCTGTGGGGATTTCGACTGAAAAACGGACTTCTGCTGATCTTCTTTCTGCTGGGAGTGTGTGTCCTCGTGGTGGCGGCATACCGGGGAAAGTTGTCTCCTCTGAGCATTGTTGGTGTGATTCTATCCGCATCTGGAGTCGGTTACCTGATTATCGAGGGGATAATCAGGCTCTGCCTGGCCGATCCAACGATCCCCCTGGATGAGCAGGGATTCCAAAAGAGAATCGTCTCGACATGGCCCTATCCCGTGGAGCCTCATGCGAAAGAGGGGGTCTTCAGAATCCTGGGCTTAAGTGATTCATTCGGGATCGTGGATGGGGCTGACAACTACCAATATCTTCTCGCGGACATGCTGACTGGACGGGGGATCATGGCGGAAACAGTGAACTTCTCCGTGGTCGGCGCTCATCCCGCTGATGAACTGGAACTCCTCCACAGGTTCGGCTCGGTCTTCCAACCCGATCTTATCCTGAATGGAATTTTTGTGGGCAATGATTTCTATTATCCCATCTCTAGAATCGTGGAGGTTGTGGGACTGCCCCTTACATTATTGCCCGCGCCACGAGGCTTCCGCCCCAAATTCCTTCTCCTCTCACAATGGCTGCGTGGACGAGCCAAGCTATTCAAGGAGGGATGTCTGCTCAGATATGAAGCCTGGAGGGGACTGCCCTACGCGCAGGTGAGTGAAGGGGAATTCCTCAGAATCGAATCAAAGTCTCTCCTTGTTTGCCAAAGGGGAGCTCCGGAAAAAATGAACTGGGCACGTACCCTGGAGAGCATTCACCAGATCCAGGAGGAGGCGGCGAGGATGAGTGCCCAATATGTCATGGTGATTCACCCTGATCGATGCCAGTTTGATGCGCTCCTCCGCAATCGTGTGATAGAGAGAGAGCACCTGGATCCAGAGGTCTTTGACCTGGATCTCCCACAAAGGTATCTTAAAGAGGACTGTGAGCGTCGTGGAATTCCGTGTCTTGATCTTCTGCCCACTTTCCGTGAACAAGGTGAGAAGGAGGAGCTGTATCATTTCCGTGACACCCACTGGAATCGGACCGGTAACCGTTTAGCGGCTCGCTGTATTGAGGAATTCCTGCTTTCGCAAGGACTAATACCAAACCCGGCGGGAGTGCCATAACCAGAGTAAGAGGAGATTTGGTTGAAAGCGAAAATTTTCCAGTCCCCACTCTCGGCACAGGAACTCTCCAGAATCGTCGGATGCCTGTGTATGGGAGGAATCGGTGTCTTTCCCACCGATACGGTTTATGGCTTGGGTTGTATGGCCAACACAGTCAACTCAACTACCACCATCTATCGTCTTAAGAAACGCCCTCTGGATAAAACTCTCCCCCTGCTGATCGGCGGGTGGGCGATGTTTGACCGGCTGTGTGGTAAGATCGCCAAAAGGGACCGTGAACGGCTCGAAAAGTTATGGCCAGGCGCCTTGACTGTGATTGTCCCTGGTTCGCGTGAGGCTCTTTCCCTGTCCTACCACTGCCAGCGTGAGGGAACCGTGGCCATGCGGATGCCCAACCACACCCCCTTGCGTTTCATCATTGAACAGCTTGGTGTGCCCCTTGCTTCGACCTCCGCGAA
>CAZORO010000155.1:0-10398 GCA_964581845.1 uncultured bacterium | reverse complement strand
TGGACCAACTGGTGTGGCCTTGACCACCGGTTTGGGCTTATTTTTATTCTTTGTGGGGGCCGCTATACAGCATGGAGGACTGTTTGTTTTTGGTTTATACCGATCTTTAATGGATAGGGTTAGTGTTGATTTGTACAATTCAACTTGTCAAGCAAATAATGCCTAAAGGCCTGAAAGGGCCCTCAAGAGGGCCTTCAATTCCCCATTTTCCATGGAGTATGGGTGTGTGGATGGGTGGGGATTCGTGACAACAATAAACTGAACTAGATGGATGCTACGGATTCTCTTCGAATGAGGCGGGGGTGGGTTCGCCGGTGTAAGAAACCATTCAAACCGGGGCTCTGTTGGACACTGAGGATAATCTCGGCGATTTGTTTTCCTAATTCGGAGGGAAAGGTCGCCACTGTGGTAAGGGGAGGCCCCATCACTGCGGCCATCTCGCAGTCATCAAAGCCCACCACGCTCAAGTCACGGGGGATTTGAACCCCCAGCTCCTTGGCGGCCTGGTAGGCCCCGATCGCAATAAGATCATTGAAACAAACCAATGCTGTAGGACGTGGATTGGCGCGTGTTAGAAGCTCGGTGGCGCCAGTGAACCCGCCGGCCAGGGTATCACCAGCGCGAACAAGGAGACTGCTATCGAAAGGGATCCCATGGTCCATCAGGCTCTCGACATAGCCCATGATACGATGTTTGGCGAAAGTGGATGTCTCAGCGCCCGCGAGACATCCAATGCGCCGGTGGCCTATGCTGATCAGATAGTCCATGGCCAGCTTGTTCCCATTCTGATCATCAAAATCGACCATATGGGTCTCAATGTCCGGAAGCTCACCGATCGAAACAACCAATTTCCCAGCGTTAATGAGCTTGCGCAGGTGATCATGGGGTTGACCCTCTTGAACTGGCGCTACGACATATCCGCCAAGCTCGTAAGAGCTGAGTCCCTTGAAGGCTTTCAACTCGCTATCATAAGTTTCATCGGTTGTATGAAGGATCAAAAAAAAGCCTGAATGTTCCAAATCCTCCTGTAAACTGGCGAGTAACTCAGTGTTGAATGGGTTCATGATGTTACCTATTACTACACCGATGACATGGGAAAAGTGCTCTGAAAGTGAGTTGGCGATCAAGTGCCGCTGATATCCCTTTTCACGTAGAACCGATTGGACCTTCCTGCGTGTCTCCTCGCTGACCCATCCCCTTCCATGAAGCACCGCTGACACTGTGGCTCGTGAGACTCCACCTGCTTCCGCGATGTCTTTAATAGTGACAGGCCGTTTTCTGGTCATTGAAGTCATTCCGGAATCCTTGAATCTTAACAAGCCCAGTTTTCCAGTCTGTGAGAAAAAAGAGCTTTCCGTTTATCATATGCTATATTGCTGAAAGCTGAAGATATAGTACCTTTTACTCACCCCCTGAGCTTTGGGAAGAATAGAGTATCAGGCGGATCTTCAAGCCGGAAAAGTCAGGTTGTGATTGGAGTCTTGATCCGGCAAGAGGTGATTGAGAAACCTGTTCTTGACAAGTGGCATTTTGCATATTAAAAGTAGTACGCCTCATTCATGGCAAGACGAGGACCTCCCAACCATGGGGTGCATGGAGTCCCGGCGGAGTAAGGAGATTTCAATGAACCTTAGAGAGCGTTTCCTTGAAGTGATGAAATTCAACCCGAATGTCCACTCGATAAAATGGGAATTCGGGTACTGGGGAGAAACGGTCAAGAACTGGTATGCGCAAGGCTTACCAAAAAGAAATGTCCCCTATCCATCAGATGTGATTACCACGCCGACTTCATCCCTCTATTCAACAGCATGGACCTGCCAAGGAAAAGAACAGATTCCCAATGGAACCGGGATCATGGCGGGGGGTCTTTATTGGCCAACCCAGGGTTTCGCGCTCGATACGGATGTGCGGACAACCTTGGGAATGGATACCACCCAGCGGATGGTGGATGTCAACCTGCTTTTCCAGCCCATGTTCGACGTCCAAGTTGTCGAGGAAGATGACACCAGCCTGGTCTATATCGATCTGGATGGAGTCAAGAGAAAGTTCCTCAAGTCGGAAGCGACTATTCCCAACTTCCTGCAAGGCGTGATCCGTTCCCGCGAGGATTGGGAAAAACTCAAGGCGGAAAGGCTACGCATGGATGATCTCTCCGCCCGTTTCCCCAAGAACTGGTCTGAACTCCTGGCTGAATACCGGAACCGGGACTATCCATTGGCCATTGGTGGTTACCCGCATGGCCTCTTTGGAACATTGGCGCACTTACTCGGTTACGAAACCCTTTTTTACTGGTATCACCTTGAGAAGGAATTGGTGCATGAAATGCTCGATACCTTCACCAACCTGTGGATCGCGGTTTATGAGGAGATACTCGGTCAAGTGGAGATTGATCATATCCACTTCTGGGAGGATGTTTCGGCGGGCAAGGGACCGATGATCTCACCCAAGACCGTGGCGGAGTTCATGCTTCCCTATTACAAACGGATCATCGACTTCCTCAAGAGCCATGGAGTCGAAATCATCTGGGTGGACACCGATGGTGACTGTAATGTCCTCATCCCCATGTTCGTCTCGGTGGGAGTTACCGGGATGTATCCCTTCGAGACCCATTGCGGTATGGATATTGTCAAGGTCCGCCATGAGTTCCCACGTTTGCAAATGTGCGGAGGGATTCCGAAATCGGAGATCGCCAAGGGCAAAGAATCGGTCGACCGGATCCTGGGTCCTGTGGAAGAGGTCCTCAAGACTGGAGGTTACATTCCCTTTGGAGACCACTTCATTCCACCCGATGTCTCTTGGGAATGCTTCAGCTATTACAGGACCCGTCTGAATGCGTTGATCGACAAGTATGGCAGCTGAACCTGTTTTACTTGAAAACGCTTAGATCGAAACACCAAAAATCTTTATAAATTCGAAAGGAGATTGTTGATGTCACTCCAACCCTGGCAGGCCAAAAGCGAGAAGATCCGGAACGATTTCCTCAAATACAAAACCGCCAATCCAGACAAGGTCAAAGCCACGATGAACCTGTCTTGGAGCAACTGGGGATTTGGGATGGAACCGCTCGCGGTTTCAGCCAAGCGGCTTGCGGACAATGGGATCAAATTCATTGAACTCCATGGCAACGCATATGGCCCGGATCTCGCCTACAAACCCGCCGAAACCAAGAAGATACTGAGCGATCATGGAATACAAGTCGCGGGCATCTGTGGGATGTTTAGCACAGACAATGAATTTGCCAGTAATCGCGGCGTGGTCCGTCAAAGAGCCCTGGACTATATTCGCCGCACAATTGAACAGGGAGTCGAGTTCCAGGCCAAATACATACTCGTGGTGCCAGGCGCGGTGGGTAGGCCAGATCCCATTGACACAATGGAGTTTGACCGTTCAGTGGAGGCCTTGAAGATCGTGGCGGATGATTTCGCCAAGGCAGGAATCCGTGGAGCTGTTGAACCCATCAGGTCCGCCGAGGTGAGTATCATCCACACCTTTGCCGATGCGGTCCGCTTCATCGAGGCGGTGGGAAGCCCTGGCATACAGCATATCAATGGTGATGTCTATCATATGCTGGTTGAGGAGAGTCATATTCCCGAGACCATCGTGAACAGCGGAAAGAGGCTAACCAACCTGCATTTGGCCGACACGAACCGTTGCGCCTTGGGCGATGGAATGCTCGATGTCGACACTCTCCTCATGGCTTTGTATCTGATTGGATATAATAACGACTTCTGCTTCTGCACACCCGAACCGCTCGGTCCGGGGGGAGATCCTTATCCAGCCATGTATGGAAAACCCGATCCTAAGCTGCTGGATAACCTGGTTTCGAAAACAGCCAAGCACTGGAGGGAGCGGGAGGCATGGATTCGTAGCCTTTCGTGATAAATCCATAGACTGGGGACCGCCCCCCTCAGGGGTGCGGATCTCTCTGTGGACGAGTTTTTTTCAACCTTTTAATGGGAACGGTAAAAAACCTTATTCAGAGATATCCTGGACCGCTTTTAGAGCGTGGAAACGCTGAACCAGAGATTGATAGGTGGTCTTGTCATCGAAACTGGTTCTGACATCACTTG
The DNA here is from genome assembly GCA_964581845.1 of uncultured bacterium. Taxonomy (GTDB): domain Bacteria; phylum Hinthialibacterota; class Hinthialibacteria; order OLB16; family OLB16; genus OLB16. The sequence goes on along the minus strand of CAZORO010000155.1, from coordinate 6,328 downwards.
GCAGATAACGCAGATCGGTGCACTCGAGGATAGCGGCAAGCCATTGCAATTCATGCTGTGAGCTCTTTGTGCTGCGGAAAGACTCCATCACCTCCGAGATCAAAGCGGCGTCGACAGGTTGTTGACGTAAGAAGGATTCCCGCCGTGCGCGGGTCAGGATCCCCTCGATATCGGCGCCGCTCAGGGAGGGTGTCTTGGTGAAATCGGGCAAGCTGGATTCATCCAGGCTCACCTTGGCCTTCTTGGCCATTGCCAGGAACATTTCCTTGAGTTCATCCGGGGATTGGGGATAGAACAAGGGGATGTGCTCCTCACAACGTCCTTGACGCTTAAGATCGATCGGGAGCAGATCAGGCCGGCAGGTGAGAAGGAACCAGATAATCCGTCCCCGGTAGCGCGTGTCTCCCATTTGACTGGCGAGTTGCGCGAAAACTCTGGCGCTGGTTCCGGAGTCACCCGATGCGGAACGGTCTCCCACAGCTGCGTCGGCTTCATCGATGATCACCGCCACTGGACCCAATTCACGTACCACGCTTAGTATGCGTTCGATATTGGCCTCGGTCTCGCCCACATACTTGCTGCGGAAATTGCGGATCGTCAAACAGGGAATCCCCACCTCTCCAGCGTAACACAACGCCAGGAAGGTCTTACCCACTCCGACAGGGCCACAAAGAAGGTAACCCATCGGTACAGCGTCCAGATGCCCCTCCTTGAGCAAACGTGCATCCTGGATCAGACGTTCCTTGGCCGCAGTGTGCCCCGCAACCATGTTGAGTGCGTATTCCGGCTTCACGAATTCAATCAGACCGGGGCACTGAGCTTCCATCAGGGATTTCTTGATCTCCAGCAGCTTGGCATCGCTGAGTGTCCGCTTGGACTTACTCGCGGGAACTGGGGAGATATCGGCTTCTTGAGTCTTCACGATGCCTTCTTCTTCGCTGGGGGCGGGCTTGCTTTTCTCTCCGGGATTCATCACCACACGCCGCATCAGACTGTCGAGGTTAATGTAGGTGAGTCCGGAGCTGAGAATTGCAAGGCGCTCCGCGTCCTCCGCGAATTCCGTGAAGCGCCGGGAAATGAACATTTGCCTTTCGGCTTGGTTTGGGAGTGGTAGGAAAACCTCATGGGTATGACCGCTCTGTGCCAGAGAGGTATTGATTCGCGCGAGGCTCTCAGTCATCAGGATGAACAGCAGGTTGACACGCCGGATAATCGGACTCCTGGCCCAGTTCAGAAATGTGGCGAGGGATTCCCCGTAGCGTTCATCAGGGGGGCAAAGGAGCTCAGCATAATCAAAAAGCACAGCGGTTTTGAGTGCACGGTTCTCCTCACCCACCAAAAGGAGCGATACCAGGCGGTCCAGGGCGCGCAAAGCCGGCACCGGGTCGCGTGGGAGATCCCCACGTTCTCCCTGGAGCCGGGAGAGAAGCGAGTTCATGCGTGTCAACCGTTGAGGATCACTCCCGGCGAAGGTCCGCAGTCCACGTCCCATATCGTAATGCAGGACCAGGTCATAGTTTCCGAACAGACGACGCGCGAGGAAATCAGCCAGTGGTTCCAGGATATAGGTGCCGTTCTCTTCGCTGCCCACCAGGTCGGAGACATTTCCATTCAGAATGAAGAAACTCGCGGTTCCCGCGAGATAGGCCTGCTTGAGTTCCTCGGACCAGGTGGGCAAACTCAATTTCTTGTCTGTCATGGTAGCTCACTCGCTTTGACTCAGGAATCGTGGCGCGGTCTCCATTTCGAACAAGGGGGGGACATCCAGCCTGCGGATGGCCTCCTCGGTGACCGAAACCCCCTCGGCGATACCATCTACTTGCGCGGAAAAATCCGCTGGATCGCGTGAGCTGACTGATAGCTCGCTGATGGCGTTGACTTTCTGCTCGATACGGTCGATCTCAGCGGTGAGAAGTTGACGATTTTCCTCGGCACGGTCGTAATTGGTGACGCGTTGCTTGAGCGTCTCGATTTTGTCCTCCAGAGACCGGAGGAGTTTATCACTGCGGTTTTTACTCGTGGCTTCCTGGAGTTCCTTTTCAGCCGCCGCGATCTGGATCTCAAGCTGGTTGCGGTTGGTGGCCTTCAAGAACCGCTTGAGGGCATCCTGGCTATAAACCAGCTTCAGGAACATCCACAGCAAACGTTCTAGCGACTCCGTTTGCATCTCCTGGACACGGTTTGTTTCGCCCCCCTGTGGGCCACGGATCTGCTCGGCAATCCGGTTAAGCGAGAGACACCTTTGACGGAGATCCTCAAAGCGCGCCCAATCCTCTGGTTTGAGTTGGTTTTGAATCCTTTCAAGAGCCTTCGGATCCGGCTGGGTAGAAACGGTAGAGCTCAAACGGCGGGCATCAATTGCTTTTTGGAAACGTGGGCGGGTGGTGAGAAGGCCGAGATAGAGCAGTTCGGCGGAAGCAAGCAGTGGTAGAACGGCATCCGCGCGCCGTGAGAGTACGGCAAGCACCACCCCCGCTCCCACAGCCAACAGGTTCCAATGCCACATAAAGGCGGCTTTGACATAGGTAAAAAAGCCGCTACGGGGAGGCATTTCAGCTGCTCCCTTCCTCAAGTTCGTCAAGAATACTCCGGATTTGGAAAACCGTTTCCAGGAAAGATTTCTCGCGCATCATCTGCCGGGAGGGCCGGTCTGGAGTCATGACATGAAACATCTGGAGGATGGTGCCGGGCGCGTTACTGAAGATGAAGACACGGTCCCCAAGGTAAACCGCCTCGCTGACATCATGAGTGACAAAGAAAACAGTGGCTTGGACTTCTTTCCAGAGTGCCACCAGTAGATCCTGCATGTTGTGGCGTGTAGCAGGATCCAGAGCGCCGAAGGGTTCATCCATCAGAATGATCCGTGGCTTGAGGATGAGTGTCCGTGCGATGGCGACCCGTTGACGCATCCCGCCGGAGAGCTGGTGGGGATACTTGAGTGCATCTTTGGCGGGATTCAGTCCAACTTTCTCAATCCATTCAAGGGCTTGCTGGTGGCGTTCTTTTCTAGGAATGCCGCGGCATTCCAATCCGAAAGCGACATTGTCGATCACGCTCCGGTTGTCGAAGCAGGCGTAATCCTGAAAGACCATCCCACGGTCCCTTCCAGGCCCGGTGATGGGTTCTCCATGATAAAGAGTGTCACCCCTTGTGGCTGGGAACTGGGGAGGGAGACCGGCGATAAGACGCAGGACAGTACTCTTGCCACAACCGCTGGGGCCGAGGATGGCCACGAATTCTCCCACTCCCTCGAGATCCTCAACCTGGAAATTCAGATCACGGATCACGGTTGTTTCGCGCGGAGTTCCGATGCCATATGTCTTAGCCACATCCCGGAATTCCACAATCGGCTTGGTATCCGCTTTCACGGGTACGCGCGGGCCATCGATGAGCGAGCAGGGTAGGGCGTTGGTAGTCATTTCAGTGCTCTCTCACGCTACGGTAGGGAAACAGCCAGAGTTGCAGTGATAGGATGCAACGGTCGATGGCGAAGGCCAGCAATGCGATCAGAATGAGCGCGAGGTAGATGTGTTCGCGGGGGCCTTGACGTTGACTCAGGTTGATGATGGCGCCCAAGCCATACTCAGCATTGATCACCTCGGCCAGCATGATGTATCCGAAAGCGAGTCCAAAAAGCAGGCGGAGGCTGTTGACAATATCGGGTAATGCCAGTGGAAGCAGGACCTTGCTGAGCGCCTGGAAACTGAGGATCGGGCACCACAGTATGAATCCCAGCAGGAAGCCGATTAAGGTGAGTGAAACCAGCCGCTCATACCAGCTTGCCCATAATGCCGTATCCTCTGGCCCTGGACGCTGAGAGAGTGTCAGGTGAGCACAGAGAAACACGATGGCATAGATCAGTCCAACAATTGCCGCGTAAATCGATCCTTTCCTCCAGTCCACCCGCGCACCGAGTGTGTAAGCGGCGTCGAGATGACTGTCTGGAACACTTTGTATCGCTCCCGTGCTGTCGAACAGGATAAAGGCCACCGAGGCGAAGAAAATGAACATCACCTTCTGGGTTTCACCCAGACCGAACCACATCAATGTGAGTGGGATCAACGCGGCAATGGGGACATTGCGTCCGAAAACGGAGATGGGACGCAGGAAGGCATTCAACCGCAGAAAGGTCCCCGCCAGCACGCCCAGCGGGACACCGATGGCGATGGCCAGGAAAAAGCCCCCCATGACTCTACCCAAGCTCCATAATGCGCTGCGCGCAACCGCTCGTTCAAACCACAAGCGCGGGAAGGAACTCCAGGTTTCGCCCAGGCTGGGTAGGGTGATAGGATTGATGATCCGCTCTTCGGCTTGCCCTCGAGTCAGCACAAACCAGATCAAGACCACCACTCCGATGCAGATCAAGGAGATGACGGCGCTCTCCATCCCGGCTGGCTGGCCGCGGACCACGATCAACCGCTTGAGATAGTTTCTCACAGAAGAGAGAATCTTGCGGTTCATCCGATCAGCATCCAGGTCTGAAATTGCTGGAGGGTCAAATTACTGCACCGACTCCAGCGGATAGACTTTCACCTCGACACGGCGGTTCTTGGCCTGATTGAGCTTGTCCGTGGGGTCGGCTGGAACATCCCAGCCCATGCCGGTGGCGCTGAACTGCTTGGGATCGAGTGTTGTGAATTTCTTAACAAGCGCCTCCTTGACTGCATTGGCGCGATTCATGGAAAGCTCCTTCACCAGGTTGGCGGGTACTCTCCCTTTCATGCTGCTATCGGCATGACCCTCGATGACAATACGCGCCGCGCCGTATTGCCCCGCCAGCTTCCCAATCTCCTCGAGCACGAAATCGACATTCGGATCATAGAGCTTCTCAATATCCTTCCCATCCACATTTTCCGTCACCTTCTTGTAAAGGTCGTAACTGTTGGGGAAGAAGTGGACGGTGACCACCTTGGTCAGGATTTCCCCGGTCTCAGCCTGAATGCTTTGGACCGTCTTGGGTGTGAACTGAACCTGGTACTCATTCTTGCTATTGGCGAATTGCGGCTCGCTGGCCAGTTTCTGGAGAACCGAGAAGTCCATCACCGTGTCAAAGGAAACTGGATGAGAAATCTTCCCGATATGCCGGTAGAGGTAATTGGCAGTGTCCCAGGTGCGCTCGAAGTTGGTGGGGTTGTTCTGATTCATGAAGAAGTCGCGGTTCTCGGCATAGTTGGTCGAGTGGGCGTCTCCGAGCATCCCCATACACTCATCCGCCGGGATGTTGTACATCTTGGACATGAAGCCGGCGGCTTTTTGACGGCCGTCATCGGTCTTCATCTGCTCCATGCCCTCGAAGATGCCGCGCACCAAGCCCTCGCAGATATCGGGATGGTCCTTGGCAAAATCCGCGCGCGCGAACCAGACATCGGCGATCAATTTATTGGCGGTGGCTGTAGTGACCAGCAGGTGGTTATTCTGGATCTTGGTCAGATTGTAAATATCGGGTGCCCAACTGACACAGGCCGCGATATCCGGGGTTGTGTTGAAGGCTGCCGCGGCTTGGAATGCATCTTGAGTATAAACGAAATTCACTTCTGCCGGCTGAACTCCGCCGTTGATCAAGGCGTTCAGCACGAAAAATTGGCTGGGCGAGTTCTGCGCCAATACGACTTTCTTGCCACGCAGGTCCGCGATCGAGGGATTCCGCGGATCTTTGCAGTGATTCCGCCGTACAACAATACCGTCACCACCATTGGACCAATCCACCTGTTGGAAGATGCGTGGATAAACCCGGCTATCTTTCTGGAGCTCCTCCATGAAGAGTGGCACCATATCGAGGGTGCCCCAGCCGATGTGAACCTGGCCGCCCGCATAGGCATCCCGCATGGCCACTGGATCATCAATGAGCACCAACTCAACCTTAAAATCCTGGCCGTTGGGAGATTTCCATAACTTTCCTGGACCCTTGCCTTCGTTAAAGAGAATAATGGGTGCCCAGCCGGCCCAGACATTGAGCGAGAACTTGACTGTCCGGTCGGCCAATGGTTCATAGTTCGAGACTCCGCTCACGGGAGGAAGTTTGTCAGCAGGAACATACGAATACTCCTTGACCGTGGTGATCAGTGAATTGTCAGGAGCCTCGGGCGCGCCCTCCTTTCCCTCCGTGGCCGGTTCACCGGGTTGAGCCGGTTGTACCGCTTTGTGAATATCATCGGATGTGATAGGTGACACGGGACGTGTTGGCTCTCCACCTTTTGGGAAGATAAAGTCTCGCAGACCATAGGCCGCAAGACCGATGACGACTAAGAACAGGACGATATAGAAACTTGGTTTGGGGCCTCCTCCGATGCGCTCATTCGCCATTGGTTTGCTCCTCCTTGATTTGATA
>CAZORO010000154.1:0-10436 GCA_964581845.1 uncultured bacterium | reverse complement strand
AGCCGGATCCAAGCCGGCGGTGGCTGACTTCACCAACCGATGCTCCTGATCGACAAGTAGCACCACCCCCTCATTCGCGTCGAGAACCGCGATGATCTCCTTCAAAATCCGGGAAAGGAGGACCTCCAAATCAAGGGTTGACACAACTTCTTTCCAGAGGCGTTGGATAGCCAGCAGATCCTCCGAGGCACGCTCTCGTTCGGAAATCTGACGGAGATGCTGGGTGAGTAAGGGAAGCAGAGGGTAGAGTCTACGTTGTTCGTAATTGGGAAGGTGTGCGAGCCCAAGAAAACCTTGAGCCTCCTCGCCGCAGAGGATGGGAACGACAATCTGTGTCATTTCCGGGGGAGATGCTGTCATCAGGGCCACTTTGTCACGGCCCGCTTGAGTGACGGCCGCATAGGCAGCCTCCATCCATTGCTCCCGGACACTCCGGTCATCATGGAGGAGGCCACACTCTGTCTTGTCGTGGCTCTCAAGGATGTGTATCGCGTCCTCCGGACCAGATGTATACCACCAGACCGGTTGGCCAAGGAGAACATTCAGGCATTCCCTTAACTGCTGGAATCCTGGGGTCCTCAAGAGCTTCACAAGGCGATTTTCGGCTGTCAAAAACTGCATCTCTCAACAATTCCAAGACAAAAAGGATATCACGGTTACGGAAACCTACCAGATCGAAGCCCTATCGATATGCAAGACATCTATAAACGGCGGTAACCGGTCAGATCGACAGGCTCCCATTCATCCGGTTTGAGTGTTTTCAGATCGATATCTCCTTGATGCCTGTATTCATCCTCTTGTGGCCAATCACCACTTGATCCTGATCCCTGCAACAAGAATGCCGGAATCCCATCGGGGGGAGCAGATCCACTCGGAATATAAACAACTGGATGGATCTTCATGCGTTTAACGGTGGCCGGAGAGAGACCTATTCCATAAGGCTCAGCTGTGAACCGGACAAACCTGGACCGCCAACGCATGAGGCGTGTGGCCATGCTGAGCGGCAACCCCGAGAGACAGACCACGATGTCTTTCCCACGTATCCGCCAGGATGTGGCACGAATCCGTTTCTCATCCACAATCCTTCGAAGTGTCTTTCGCGCGGAGTGGGTATATTCTTCCCGGCTTTCAACCACACCCTTAAAATAGTCCGCTCGTGTCTCTCCCGGCCAAGGCCCTGGATTGGCTCGTGTCCAGTGAAATATCCACCCCTTATATCGTGGATCAAGATCTCTTTGGAGTGCGGCTATATCAAAAAGATAATGTTCTCTTTTATGATTATCCCCCCAGTTCCTCTGGAAACTGCTGTCAGTCTTGCCGTCTGAATGAGAAGCAAGCAGTGCCTCCATCTTACCACCAGGACGGACCGACACGGGAACTATGGTATCCGCAAGAGAGGCTATGAAGTGGTCTCTTTGGGGGCCTGATTTCTTGTTCTGCTTCTTTTCCACTGGCAAGAACAGGAGAGTAGTCATTTCCGCTAGGAGATCGAAATCCTGAATGAGGGCTTGATAAATCTCGATGGGGTCACCACGGCCATCCCACATTATCGTAATAAGGAGGGGGAAACCACTCACACCCCCAGCCCAGGATGTCAACTCCCAGGTGTTCAGTCCCAGGGAGCCAAGGAGCGTCCACCCCTTTTTCGCGTAACAACGAAGAGCCTCCAGAGTTCCGAGGATCCATTCATCCCCGCCGAGGGGATACTTGCTCTGAGCGGAATTAAGAATGACCATCTTGCGCTGCTCCAAGGGGAGCTTACTTCCCACACAGATATGACCATTCCAAACAAAAATACATTCACTCTTCATCATGCATAAATTCAAGCCACACGCCGAGATCAGGAATATCTGACTTCCTCCAGATGGCCCCCGCACGCGATTCCGACAGTAAAAGACCGATCCGGTCACGGAGGTTTTCCAGGACCCGTAGCTCCAGTACCTCCAGAATTTTTCGCACCGTGTCATCTCCCGCCAGCTCTGTCAGACCTGAGTGGATATCGATCATCCTTGACAACAGATGAGATTCAAGGGGAACTCCCTCTGGAATACAGGTAACGTTTCTGAGTAAAGGCCGTACACGGTCCTCAAGATCGAGCCTTTGGTGGGATTTCCAAAGGGCGGTCGCTAAATCTGGCTGGAACGATGGTTTGCCAGTTCCATCTGGTATCTCCTTAAGATCCTTAAGAATGATGGAGTTGATATCAGCAGGAAGCTCATGGTCATGGATCCTCTTGTGAGTGTATAAATTAAGGTCTTTCCACTTCCTCCAATCTTTCCATTGTTCCTCTGGTAGCACCAACCTGTAGAGCCAAACTTCTGGTAAGGGTTCCCCCGTTTGTGTCCGCCAGACTAGACGCATGAAGGAGGCCAGACCGAGAGGAAATCGCTGGGTGTTCCCAACCTCGGCTACCAAAAGGCAGGGTTCATCCTCTTGTTCCCAATCCAGGAGGATTTGCTTGTGTTGATCCGTATCCAGCCATTCATAACGGGAGGGAATCGATAGGTCCAGAATCAATCCTTCCTCGGTTTGTGAAGGAAGCAATCCTTCCTTTTGTTCGGGATCCTGAGGTCCTACCAGAAACCTGGCGCCGGAAGGAACTTCAGCACGGATTTCCTGCAGCAGGCTGAAGGAAGGGGGATCTGGCAATACCCAGAACTCCAGATCCCTTGCGTAGCGCTTCATAACCGCGCTGAAGGCGCGCAGATAGTAGGCGGACTCCTCCTCGAAAGTGACATGTTGGCAGGAGCTGCACTGGCACCGCGGCCATTCAGACACCGCTATGCCGATGGCGTTGAGCCCTTGCATACTTCTTAAAATGGATTCGAAGCGATGCAGAATCCGGCGGCGGTGTAGTGGGGCCAAACGGCAGGGAATGGGTTCATCCAGATCTTGATTTCTTGGAGATTGCATGCCCAGATCGAGCTGGACGGGAACCACGGCCATGACCCACCACCCCAGGCCATGCAGCCATTCTGATACCGCCGCGAGTCTTTTCTCCCATGGCGCGGGTTGGTCTTCATTCTTGTGGAAGGGGTCGATCCGTGGTAGATCGAAAGCATCCAGAAGGATTGCATTGAACCCCCAGGAAGCCAGAAAATCGACCCGCTGTGGGAGATCCTCCGAATTCCAAAGCGGGGGTGGCAGCCTGACTCCACGTAGCCGGCCGCTTGGTTCAACCACGCCAAGACCACAAAACGATTGCTCCATGTGGGAAAGCGTGGCAACGTATCACTATAAATACAAGGCTTATGACTCCCGCCAAGAAGTCTTTTTCTTCCAGGAGAAGAAAAGATCCGCCGACCTTGGAATGGGTACGGGCCCTTCCCAAGTCTGATCTTCACCTTCATCTGCTCGGAGGAATCCGTGCCCAGACCGCCGTGGACCTTGCCAGGAAGAATAAGATCAAGCTTCCCTATGACCCCATCCGGGACTGGGGAGGGGCATTCCATCAGCGCAGCCTGAGTTCCTTTGTGGAGAGTTTCATCTCTCTCTTTGAGCTTCTCAAAGACGCCAGGGATTTCGAGCGTCTGGCCAGGGAGGTTTTGGAAGACCTGGCCATGGATGGGGTCAAATATGCCGAACCCCGGATCACGATCACGTCGCACCTCGCGCGGGGTGTGAGCGAGGAGGCCCTCAGCCAGGGGCTGCATCGTGCCATGGTAACAGCAAAGAAGGACTATGGCATCGAAGTGGGTTGGGTCATCGATTTTCCGCGTGTGCTGGGTTTACAAACAGCGGAATCGGCATTGGCTCATGCGGTTCGTGGCAGAAGCTGGGGAGTTGTGGGTTTCGATATCGCTGGCTACGAGGGCCGTCAACCCGAAGATCCGGCTCTGGCCGTGATCTTCGAGAGAGCCCGAGAGGCCGGTCTGGGAGTGACCGCTCATGTGGGGGAAAAGGGGCCTCCCGAACATGTCTGGACCGCGATCCGTGACTGGAAAGTGAACCGCATCGGCCATGGCATCCAATCGCTGCAAGATCCCGCCTTGATTGAGGAACTTGTAAGGAAGCAGATTCCGCTGGAAATATGTCCAAGCAGCAATGTCGCTTTGGGTGCGGTACCCAGTTATGTGGAGCATCCGGTTGACCGTCTTTATCGGGCGGGAGTTCCAGTGACATTGGGTACGGATGATCCCACCCTTTTTGGTACCACTCTCAGTGAGGAGATCCTTCGTGCCGCCGACCTATTTGGTTGGTCACGCGCGGATATTGAGAAAGTGGTCGAAAATGGGTGGCGCTACCGGTTTCCGGCAGTGGAATCCCCTAAGGATACCTCTCCTTGAGTCAATGATGGGGAGGATCAGGAAAAGTTGTTTCAAACCGGTACAAAACCGTCTCCCCCTTTGTGAACACAGGCCGAAAGGATGATTCTAGCAACTTATCGATCCCCAATTCCTTGAGAATCGGATGATTCTTTTCGTTGGCAATGCGAAGATAAAAACCCACCCTTAAATTATGTAATTGTTCCTTCACTTGTTCAGGTTCGGCTCCATACCAGGGCACCAGACGGTAGTCATCCAAATGGAGTATTTTTAAATCATCGCGAAGGTAATAGTGACGGTTCTCATGGGTTAATATGACCGCATCCTCTGGAAGGTGTTCATTCATCCATTGCCAGACCGCATATTCGCCAATCGTGTTGGTGAGGAACACCTCGGAGTCCATGCCGGGACGCAGGGCTACCTCTTCGAGGCGTGGAGTCGTGTATTTAGCCCCGAGGATGCTGGTGGAGAGGCCAATGGTAAGAGCTACAACGAAAATGGCGAGATGATGGAGATCTGCCATCCAAGAGGGGCCGAGGTCTATGCGCCGCAACCAACGGCAGGAGACAAGGACCATGAGCGGAACCAATGGCATGACATGGTAGAGATAAAGACCCGAGACCATATATTGATAGAAAAACAAGAATGCCACATATCCCAAGGTCCCCAACCAGAAGGCGCTGGGTTTTCTCCATGAAAAGCCCCAGATCAGTCCAGGGAGAAACCATCCCAATGGGAGGGCCGCCCATTTCAAATGGGTGTTGTGGTCAAGGAGGAAATAGAAAGGTGAATGGAGAATCCGCTCGGTCAATGTCCTGCCCAGGCTCCCGACACCATCTCCATTCGTCATCCACTCCACCTCGCAGGACTTGAGTACATCGAGGTTCGTGTTGATTCCACCGAAGATCTGCGGAAAGAAGGCATAAACCGGGTTGCCAGTGACGATCTCGTTGCGCAGAAACCAAGTGCTGGATAGGACCAGACCAGCTGCGAGTGTCATCAGCGTTTGGGGATACCACCTCCTTGATTTATACGAGAACCAGTAAACCAATGGAAACCACCACAAAGTCACCATCAGGTAATTCAAATGGCTGCCAGCTGATGCGAGACAGATCAGTCCCACTAAAGTAGGGAATCCCTTCCTTCCGCATCCCAGCAGTGCTACTGAAGAGACAGTTAACCAGACCGAAAGGGGATAATCGCTGACCCAATTCTGGTACCAAAGCCAATACGGTGCCGACTGAACCAACAGCAAGGCCCAGAGAGCGAGCCGTTCGCTCCGCCATCTTTCGAGAACACACCGGTAAATGATCAGTGCGGTGGCGAGTCCCGCCAATGGCGGGATCCATTGTCCAGGGTATGCACTCCACTCTCCAAATGCTTTGGTGGCCGAGGCCTGCCAGAGCAGAAAAAGGTGGGGATAGTTCGCTCCTAGACCGAGTCCTACCTGACACTGGACCAATTCGGGAAATCCGTTGGGGTCAACAGGGAAGGGAATTCCTTGATTGAGAAAAATCAACTTCGAGTAGTACAGGTAGTAGATCAGCGCATCCCAATAGTTCTCCGGGTAGAACAAGGCTTGGAGAAAACAGAAGCCGGTGATGACCGTAAAGAGTGTCCATGCCAAAAGGCGTAAGAGGGCGCTACATGGAACCACATCGACTCTTTCATAACCGGGGAGAATCTGGTTTGAGGATCTCAACAAGTATAGTCCGGCTCCCGAGGCCAGAATTGAGAGGATCCACACCATGAGAGTGGTCAAAGCATTCGAGAGTGCAAGTGCCTCAAAGATAACACCAGTCACACCGAGTCCGGCTGGAAAAGCGGTGAGAACCGCCAAGGGACGGAACCTGAAGGCACCTTTAATAAGCCCATACCCTAGGAGCCAGGATGGCAGGAGCCCCATGAAGGTCTTAGGAATCCATTCAAGCAACCCATCGGGAAGAGAGAATCGGAGTTCACTGATCCGTGCGAGAAACCGTAAGGGGATCCAGATCAAGCCCGACTGCCAACGGTAAATGGGGGGGATTCCCAGCAGATTGACTGCATGGAAGAGAAGAAGGGCACTGAGCGGGAAAAGCAGGCTCGGGCTCAGCCAGACAGAAGTAAGCCACTTCTTTTCAGTGGGCTGCATTTTCCACCTTCAGCTCGCTATCCACATCCTCGGCCACTGGCAAGGGACAGAAGAAGAGCGCGGCGAAACCAATAGCCGCCGCGAACCACAAGGTTACCATCCGGGTCAAAACTGTGGCCAGACTGGCAACCGCAGTGGGAACCTTAGAGATTTCACGTAACATAGTGACCATGGTGGCTTCGGTGCCGCCGATACCGCCCGGCATAAAAAAAAGGACCGCGCCAGCGAGAGTAGAGAAGGTGTAGACAAAGGTGGCCTCGATCCAATCCACATGAATACCGAAACCACGCAGGACGACCAACAGAGAGACACACTCCGAGAACCAGGCGATGGAAGAGAGCAGTGTGCCGCCAAGCAAACACAGGGGAGTTAAGAGAGAAGCAAGGCTGTCATAGGTCTGTTTTACGGGTTCCACGAAGAGAAGCCCCATCCAAGTACGTTGGGCAAGGGTATACAGCCCCGTGACCAAGATGATCCACAACAAGACGATCATCCAACCCCTGACCTGGACAACAACCAATCCAGAAGTGGCTAGAACCAGAGTCCCAGTCAGATCTGTAAGCCGCTCCACGACAACTACTGGAGCGGTACGAGACATGGGAACTCCACGTGCCAGACGCGCGAGGTAAGCTTTGAATAACTCCCCCGCCTTGCCGGGAGTTACTGAAAGCATCAACCCAATGAGAAAGATAGAAAATGATTCGCCCAGATTAAGTGGAATACTGAGGTGGCGGAGATACCAGTGCCAGCGGATAGCCCGGATCAAGTAGTTTGTCAGTGCGCACGATAGGGCTAGAGGGAGCAGCCACCAGTTGAAGGTCCGCGCCGCCGTGATGAGCTCATTACGCTCTGGAATGAGCGCAAGCACGAGGAACACCACCGCCCCCAAGCCAATGCAGGTGAGCAGTTTCCGCTTGAAGGAACGTGGAATCGCCATGCCGGAAAGGTACCGTCAGTGTGACAGGGAGGAAAGGTGGGAAAGAGACTATGGTTCTGATTGTTTTTTTTCCGGGGGGACATACACCTGCCTGGGTGAGGAAGGAGTCCAACCGGTTTCTCCGATCTCGATCACTCCGATACCCCCATCCAGTGAGTGTGGAAGGATCCAGGAGGCTGAGCCGTGAAACTGCCGTGAAAGGCTTTCCTGGATGGCTGGCCAGCTGGGATTGTTGAGATAGACCGCCACCAGGCATGGGATGGGTAAGGGGACCACGTTATGAGTTGTGGGACCGAACCGGGAGATCCCAAAGCGGCAGGAGTAGCCATGCGTCTTGGCCATCGTGTCGATCACATTGTCGCTGAGATATTGATCCTCAAGAACATAAACAACATGAGTTTTGGGAGAACTCTCTTGAAGTAGAGAAATCACCAGGTTGTGTCCGCTATTAGCGGGTTGTTCCATAAAGCGGAAAAACACCTCATGTCCATTCAAAAACGCCGACGTTGCAAGAAACATCACAAGCAGAACTTGTGTCATCCACACTCCTAACAAGGAACCCGCAATAGCCAACACTTTTTCCACTCCAGCGGATGCCAGGATGATGATGAACGGGACCATCAACAACATGCGGGTGATCAGGGGGTATTCCGCTGGAGAGGTCATTCCCACCAAAACAAGCACAAGCCCATAACCAATCCAAAGCGAAAACCATCGCCGCCGGTAGAACCACAACAGGGATTGGAGAAGACCGAGGAAGGCCATGGCACTGGTAGCCCGGTCAGTCAGGCCTCCGGAGACATAGTGTCTTGGTGATGCCTTGTGTGCATCATAAGTTAGAGGGGCTAAGAGCGAGTGGACCACATTTTGTTCGAGCCTTTTGAGAAATTCAGGTTGAACTTGATGGCCCAGAATGGTGGTGGGTTCCGCCGTTTCACCAATAACCTCCTGTGCGAAGGTGGTCTGTTGGGTCATCAACTCCCAGGAAGAGACCGGGTTTCTGATGACTGGCAAAGCCACCAGAATGAACCCCACAAGTATGGCAAAGAGAGGTTTTACCGCTTGAGTCACCCACCGTGTTTGTGGACGGATGCACCAGCACATCCATAAAGCCAGGATGATGGGCAAGCCAACACGGCCCGAGAAAAAAGTGTGGAATCCGAGACCGGTAGCCAACCCGCACATATAGAAAAAAAGCAGACTGTTTTGGCTTCGCGCAAGGAGGAAAAGGGCCATAGCTGTCATAACAGGGAACATCACATGGTTGTTGTTGTATGGAATATGCGCGAAGGAGAAGTTGTAATGCGAGACAAGAAAAAGAATGGCGGAGGTTACCGCGGCTCGTTTTCCGATGAGTAACCTTGTGAACAGGTAAAGCGGGGGTAAGACAACGGCGGCGGCTAAAACTGAGCTGAAACGCCAACCAAATGCTGTGAATCCCGCCAAGCGCATCACAACCATTTGGAAGATCGACGAAAGCTGAGGATGAGTCCCATAAACACCATGCTCCCCAAAGAAGGGTAAAGCGTCCATCCCGTCGAGCATCTCCGCATGATAGTAGAAGGCATACTCATCCCCCACCACGCTGTAACGCCAGTCGGTAATTCCAATGCTATAGATGATCATGCAGGATAGGGTCAGAACGGCCACAAAGACCCATTCCCAGACTACTCCCCCCAACCTAGGGAAGCGTCCATTGGATAGATCCAGAAAGATAAAAGCGCCCATAGCCAACAAGATCGAGATCAGCCAGATCCAACCGGCTCCAGGTACGGCACCATCGCCAGTCGTTCTAAGGAAAAGCCACTCAAGAAATCCTTCTTTCGCCAGCCGCCCCCGGCTGGTGGTCAGGACCATGGCCCACAGCAAGGCCGATGATGACAGGCCCAGCAGGACCAGACAGAAAGACCAGGCCATTCTCTTTGAAATCAGGGGATTCGCAGGTGGCTCGATTTCCAGTGGAACCTCACGGTTAATCTCGGAATCCCAAGAGGTCCACCGCCAAAGAATGAGAAGGATCGTCCCAGTGAATGCTAGAATTACCGCTGTCGAGAGTGAAAGCGGGGGGAGCACGTAATCCGGAAGGATTTCCACCCATCCACGGTAGCCCTTGAAGAATTTCTGTAGGAATTTTTCGGACTCGTTACGATAAGCCAACAGGAATTGAGAAAGCGCCAGGATCGATAAAAGGAACAAGAGGTAAACTGTCCCCAGCATCCGCCTTAATAGAGAACAAGGATCGATTCTGGTGTTAGGCTCGATTGGAGTTGCCTTCTCCTCTGTCATCCCTTCAGTCCTGTTAAGGTGATTCCCTCCACAAAGAAGCGTTGAGTAAAGAAGAAGAGCAGAATAATGGGAATCGTCATCAAGGTGGCGGCGGCGAAAAGCAGCGGCCATTCGCTTCCGTGATTCAAGATGAAGGTCTGCAAAGCGAGGGAAAGGGGCATCTTGTCCAGCGAATGGATATAGATGAGCGGTCCCATGAAGTCGTTCCAGGAGCCGACGGTCTGGAACAGGACGACTGCTACCACTGCTGGACGGACCAGCGGAAGCATGATGGTGCGGTAGGTGGTCAAGGTTCCGGCCCCATCGATCATGGCCGCCTCATCCAAATCGGCGGGAACTCCCAATAGGAATTGGCGCAAGAGGAAGATGTAAAAGGGAACTCCGAACCAGACCGGAATCCAGAGAGGTTTGAAGGTGTCTACCCAGCCCAGCTGAGTGAAGACGAGATAAATGGGAACCATGGTGACCTGGGGGGGGAGCATCATGGTGGAGAGAAGCACGAAGAAAACCAGGTCTCTTCCTGGCCAAGAGAACCTTGCGAAACCATAAGCAATCAAAGGGCAGACCAAAGCGACACCCAGGACATTCATCAGAACCAGATAAAGGCTGTTGCCGAAATAGAGCAGGAAGTGGAAGCGGGTTACGGTGGTGTAGAAATTCACCCACATGGCTGGTTCAGGAATCAGGATTCGGCGAAGGGAAGAGATATCCTGCACTTGAGCCTCGGTCTTGAGGGCGGTCACCAACATTCCATACAGCGGCAATGCGAAGAGGACAACTCCAGCGAGGAGAACGAGATGGGTGATAAGAGAAT
>CAZORO010000153.1:0-10453 GCA_964581845.1 uncultured bacterium | reverse complement strand
GGATTCCATGAAGATAAGAAGCAGCTCTCCCGCGCGTTCCTTCTCCCTACGTCCCGCCAAACGCTGAGCGAAGTCCACGAAGAAGGAGGCTCGTGCCGATCCTAATTCCATCAGCTCCAGCCAGATTTCCTCGACCTCCGCGAGGTGTTTCCGGTCGATGGCTGTGATCAGGGCCTGCTCAAGGTATCCGCGTGCCGCTGGATCGCCTTGACTTTTGAGTACAAGTCCGAGTTTTCGCGCGAATGGGGTGATTTCATGGTGACGGTCGACCAGCAATCTCCAGGTTTCAGCTGCTTTTTGTTGCTCGTCGGTTTTCTCGTATGCGTCCGCCAGACTTCTTAATGCCGCCAGATCGCCTGGATCCTTTGCCAGGATCTCCTGCGCCAGGGGAAGGATCTCATCCCATTCAGCTTTTTGACGGTGGACATTGATGGCATTCTTCAGATTGGTTGTCATTTTCTCTTTATGTAGATGGGGCCGCTGTCATTTTTGCGGGCAAGAGAGTGTATAGAAAACGCTTGAATGAAACAACTGAGATGAGTTTTGAGCCTATTTCTTGTAAAAAGGTCTTTCGTGGAATCTTTCTATTCAGTCAGTTCCGCTCCTTTCTGGACCTCCTGTTCTACCCGTTCCTTTTCGGCCTCATAGCGTTTCTGTTCGAGCTTGTTGAGGATTTCTAGGCTGCACTCGGCAAGAGCAAGCCGCTCGGAGGCTTTACGCTCCTCTACCTTCAAACTCACCACTTGGTTTCCGAACCGGAAGACCTGGCCAATCCATGCACCCGTGGGTGTTTCCGATAAAACTTTCCAGATATCGGCTGAGTAGCGAGTTCCATATAGTGTCCAACCAACCAAACCACCTTGAGCTGCCTCAGGTCCCTGCGAAACTTGCTGGATAATACTCTCTTCTGGAGATCCCTCCTGAATTTCTTTAAGGGCCATCAAGACTTTCCCCTCGGCTTCGCGATATGCGAACTCGATCCCGGGAGGAGAGGTTGCATCTCTGGGGCGTGCAGCGATCTCGCGTAAGCGGTATTCCTCCTTGGACATGAACTTATCAAGATGAGAGTCATAGTAGGTTGTGATTTCCTCTGGAGTGATCCTGGGTTGACTCTCCAGCCGGATCTTAACTAAATGTTTAAGGTACAGATTCCCCAGGAAAAGAATTCTTCCCACCTTCAATCTTTCCTGAAAAGTGGTTTCCGAAGTAAAACCAGCGGCTACGGCTTCCTGATACGTGAGATCCGGCACTAATAAAAACCGCTGGATAGTATCGCGATGGGAGGCAATCACCTTTTCGTCGGAGTCATCTCCCTTACGAAGCGGCATTCCAAACGCTGTCATGTAATCGAGATAATCTCCGACTGTAAGTCCTCCATCGAAGGCAGGTGAGAGCATCATCTGGGATGCTTGTTGGGGATCAGTGGCTGATTTCAAAAGTGCTGCGAGTCCTTCTTCGCTGATCTCCAATCTTCCAGAGTCGAGCATCCGGTTGACAAAGATCCTCCGGCGGGTCTGAGTCTCGCGGACACGTAACGTCTCCCTGATCCGGGCACGGACCTCATTCAATGGATGGATTCCAGGAACCGCCTTGGACTCCAGACGGAGAATTTGATACCCATGCTTGACCTTGATCAGGGGTCCCACCTCTTCCGGCTCCAAACTGAGCGCTGCTTTTTCGATGGTGGGACTGATCTGTCCCAGTGAAAATGGGCCCCGGACCTCGAAGCTAAAGGTTGGCTGCCCCGTGGCCTCTGAAGCAACAGCTAGAAACCGTTCAAGAGGAACTACCACCGGAACCGTGGATCCATCGACAAGGTTGGCCAGGATCTGTCCCGCTTTCTGTCTTAAATCCTTCCGGCATTTCTCATCTGGGCAACGTGTTGCATCCAAGAAGATGCTGCGGAAACGGATGTGTCCCTTCTCCTCGAAGTCTTTCTGATGGTCTTGATAATATTCTTCAATTTCCTTTGGCGAGGGATCCCTCTTTGGTGTGAAGATCTCCTTCTCAAAGCGGAGGTAAGCTTCAGCTGTGTGCAATTTCCAGAGCCCCCATCTCACTGGCGGGGTGTCAAGGAAACCTTGGAGGTCTGCCTCTGCTGAGGCTGCCAGGATGCGGATGATTGAGTATTCCTCGATGTCGCTCCACGAGACTCCTGTATCCCTTTTAATGGAAGGGGAATCGCGCTCTTTTGAACGGAGATAAAGGGTCATCTCCCCTTCGGTAATGTCACCTAAACGGTCGTGTGCGAGGGCCTGAGTAGCCTGGATATTTTCTGGATAACCCGGATTTACAATGGAAGACAAGAGGAATAGGAATAGGGGACGCAGCCATCCGCGCCCCCTATTCAGGATCGTTATGTTCAGATTACTCGTAAAGATCCCAGTCTTTGACATCGGTTGGATTGGCTGTGGTTTGGAAAACACGCGCCACTTGGCTGACAGGTGGATTCTTCACAAATCCGTTGCAGTCCACGGTTGCCATGTTGGCCACACCATTGTCGGTTGTCCAAACGACACAGATAATGCTACCGCTTATCGCCACCTCAAGTTTACAGCCATCCTGACTGTTCATCGTAGAGGAGTTATCTGATACCGGGTCTTCAAGAGAGCTGACATAGAAACTGCCTGTCCGGGGAGTTCCGTCCGCGTTGTAAACCCGGCAGACAGCAGCATAATCTTCTGCTGTTCTCCATGCAGTAACGAAAGAACCATCTTCATCCACATCCACGGCCGCGCTACTCCGATAAGTGTTGTTGGTTCCAGGATTGACGCTTGGTCCCGCTCCACTATTGAAATCGTCATCCGGGAAAATGGGGGCCATGGGTGTTACAGTGCCCGCGTTTGGATCCACCTTCCACACCATGACCATACGGCGTACGGTTCCACCTAGGTTATTGTCCACGACCAAGGCGTTACGGACGAGACGATTTCCACCCGCTGCTACATCCTGGTCACGGTCAAACCAAGTCCCTCGATCCGTGGCATTCGCGAAGTTTTCCGGGAGGTGGAAACTGTTTCCGTTTGGATTGCTCTCGGCATTGGTCTGAGTCGCATAGGCAATCAGAGTTCCTGCATTGTTGTAAACCGCTATCATTTCATCCTGATAAAGGGCGAACCATCCATTGATGTAGTCCGATGCCCCACCCTGCTGACTCTCTGACTTAGGCGAATTGAATCCTGGCGCGGTCGGACCGTAGTAGAATCTCGGTTGGGCCCGGGTTTGGAAGGCTGCGGTGGTGCTTTTCACAAATGCCGTTGCCGCTGGGTTAGTGACTGAGAACACGGTCACATCGTCGTTACCTTCTCCGTAGTTTGGATTGGAGGAAACCTTGTTGACTTGGTCCCAAGTCCGGGTTGGGTCGATAAAGACCCGGATCTCGTTTGTGCCGAGATTGCTCGAACGTGTGCAGATACCATGGAAACTGTTTCCATCCGAGAGGATTCCGCAACCCGCCGGCCGGCACCTGATTCCACCTACCCAATCCGGGTTGCCACCATCGAGTTCATCACTCGCGGGGATATTCCTTCCCACAGTAACCTTGCTGACAGGGGCCCCAGTCCGTGCAAATCGTTGAAAGTTGACTTTTTCAGAGTTGCTGGTTCCACTCGTAGGGGATGCATCATTCCAGTAATTGAAAGCCGCAGGCAACACACCGCTTGCCGATAGAATCGCCTTATAAGCAGCGGAGCTGAAGATACAAACCGCGCAAAGATACTCACCGGTTTGACGGTTGGCTCTCACACAACAATCTTGCTGATACTTGACCCCAGTGCCAGTCGCATAAGGATGGGTGATATCGGTGGTACCATCATCGCCAATGTACCCGCCATATGAGTTCACAATCCCATTCTTATTGATAACCACACGTTTCCAGCCGCAAACGCTCGCATCTGAGTTCGCGTTTGTATTCTCAGTCCCAATCACCACAAATTCATCAAGTCCTGTCTGGGGATTTTTCCCCAAAGCCGCCATACCCAAACTGTGCCGGTGGTTATTCCCCCAGGCAAGGAAATCTGGCCAGATATCAAAGTTTCCTGATAAGGCTAAGACACCCGCACTTTCCAGATTGGTCGACTGAGCGAAACCCACCTCTCCAACAAGAAGACCTGAAAGACCTAGCAGAAACAGCAATACACTGAATCTCATCATTTCCCTCCTTTGGGAATATGGTATGGGAATGGGACTACTGACACGATAGTCCCTTCGATGCACCTCCGCCCCTTTGAACACCTCCTTTCTATAGGGAAGCCCCAACAAATAAAATGTTTTCCCGATTGAGTTTTAAATTAAAGAGACATAACAATTCCAATCCCACTCCCCCCAAAATGCCATCGAGTATCAAGTTCACAAAAAGTAAGTTACGCTTCCCCCCATGCGAATTCAAGCAATCTTGACTCTTCGAATTCGAAAAGGCACAGACTCCCAGAAGCGATTCCTTTGGGCCCGCAGATCCTGGCCAAAGGTATTCTGAGATCCGAGAAAGGCAAGCATCATCCATGGCAGTTCGTATTGAATCCCCCTATGAAGGGACCAATGGCCTCTGGCTCAGGGGCAACATGCACACCCATTCCACCGAGAGCGATGGGAGCCGTACACCCCTCTCGCTAGTGGAGACCTATGCGGAGCGGGGCTATGACTGGCTTTGCATCAGCGACCACGACAAGATCACCCCCGCTCCCAAGGAGATTCCAAATGGCTTTGTGGTTTTATCTGGAAACGAGATCACCGATAAAGGCCCCCATGTCCTTCATGTGGGCGCCACTCAGGCCGTGGAACCCTCGCCCGACCGGAACCGGGTGATCCAGGAAGCCGCCGATGCTGGGGGGATTTGCATACTCAACCACCCCAACTGGGATATGACCTTCGGACACTGGCCCCAGGCGCAGATGGAATCCCTTCCACGTCTCTTCGATGGTATCGAGATCTTCAATGGCATCGTCCGCCGTCAAGAGGGAAGCTGCTATGCCACCGACCGCTGGGACCAGCTGCTCTCCAAGCGAATCCGTGCGTGGGGTTATGCCAATGATGATACCCACAAGGATGTAGACCTGGCTTTGGGGTGGAACCGGGTGCATTGTAATTCGTATTCCGGGGAGGAAATTATGAAGGGTCTGAAAACTGGACGTTTCTACTCCTCCACTGGAGTCGAATTCAGCGAACTCTGTACCGAGGGTACACGGATACGGATGGTCTCCACCAATGGAAGCCTGTGTGTCCCAGTCATCGATTGGGGGCTTGAGTTGGGTCAGTATCCTGGACGAGCCTGGGAATTCGATATGGAGAAGTTACCCGGTGATGCACGCCCCTCCTACATCCGTTTCGAGATTGTGGGTGATATGGGGCAACGCGCTTGGACTCAACCCATTTTCCTCACGTGGACATAGAACCATATCCGGCGGATATAAAAGCCCACCGCTTTTGGATGTCCGCCTATCTCTTGGTGATGTTTGGCGGGCTGGGAGTTCACTTCAATTACCTCCAGATCTTCTTGAGGGATCAGGGCTTCAGCTACCAGGAGATCGGATTCCTTCAAGCACTTATCCCGATGGTGGCGATGTTCTCCGCGCCGGCCTGGGGAGCGGTGAGTGATTCCAGCCGGGATCCCCGTAAAGTACTAGGATTGCTCCTGATGCTTGCTCCAGCTACGCATCTTCTCCTGTTGGGAGGTGGCGGGTTCATTTCCTGTCTAGCGGTGTGTTTGTGCATCGCGCTCTTCTACCAGCCGGTCCTTCCGATCCAAGACAGCTTGATTCTGCGCGCGCTCCATCGGTATGGCGGAGATTATGGCCATATCCGCATCTGGGGTTCCTTGGGCTTCACAATTCCGGCACTCATGTTGCCATTCCTCTGGATAGATGGACCAGAGGTTGAAATCGACTGGACCGCCCCGGGACTTCTCTTCGCGGGATACTCAATCTTGACTCTCCTGCTTCTCTCCACCTTCCCTCCTGTTCCGCCTGAAAGGCACCACCGTCTCAACTTCGGAGCGTTCCGTTTGCTGAGAAACCGCACATTTTCGATCCTGCTAGTGTGTGCTTTCCTGGCACGGATAGCCTCCTCGGCTTTGGATGGTTATCAGGCGGTCTACTTTGAGGAGATGGGGGTTCCCATTGCTAGAATTGGTCTTTTTCTAGTCTTGGGCCCTCTTTCGGAGGTGGCCACCATTTTCTATTCGCAACGCTGGTTGGTGCGTTGGGGAGCCAAGAAAATCATGGCCTTGTGCCTGGCGGCCTTGGTGGTCCGTTTGGTGGTCACCGCCACCGCCAGCGAGTGGGCGATTCTAGCTGGGATTCAAGTCCTTCATTGTCTCACCTTCGGGACCCAGCATGTGGTCACCACCCTGGTGGTGAACCAACTCGCGGGAGACCGGATACGTTCCTCGGCACAGACTCTGACAGCGGTTCTCACCAATCAATCCGCCAGGCTTCTGGGGCTATCAGCCTCCGGGGTGTTGGCGGGGTGGTTGGGTATTCCAGTCCTGCTCGGAATCTCCTCAGGAATTGCAGCTCTCTCTTTGATTCTGTGGCTGGCCTACTACCATGATACCCCGGATACCATCCTCAAAGATGGAATGAGATAGGGAAAGACCGCTGATGCACAACAACCTTCCGAGTTACATCCTCCGGCGAACCCTGGCAGCCATCCCGATTCTGTTTGGGGTGACCCTTCTCACCTACACCCTGGTTGAAGGCACTACCGATCCGGAACGTCTTCTGCAGGGGCAGCGCAGCGACCAGGCCTCGCTCGAGGCGATCCGTGAGAAGTATGGGTTTAATGATCCGCACTGGAAACGTTATCTCCACTTTGTCAGCGGGGCGGTTCAAGGAGATCTGGGGAAGTCGCTGGCCTATAATTACGATGTTTCCGAGGAGCTTGTAAAACGTTTTCCGGCGACCGCCTTGCTGGCGGTGACTGCCCTTTCCCTGGCGGTGCTGGTGGGGATTGTGCTGGGAGTCCTTTCCGCGCTCTATCATGCCCGCTGGCAGGATGGATTTGCCTCGCTTTTCGCTCTGGTCGGGATCAGCTTCCCCATCTTCGCCTTAGCGGTGTTTCTCCAGCTCCTCTTCGGGGTGGTGCTCGGATGGTTTCCAGTGACCGGCTACATTGATCGGAGTTGGGCGGCGTTGGTGCTCCCCGCCGCTGCGTTGGCAACACGTCCCATGGCGGTGATCACCCGTCTGATGCGCGCCTCGATGATTGAGACCCTGCGAAGCCCCTATATCACGACCGCACGCGCCAAGGGGCTTTCACGTGCGTCGGTACTGGCCAAGCATGCTTTCAAGAATGCACTGAATCCGGTGCTTACCGCCATCAGCGGATCGTTGGCCGAGCTCCTGGCGGGCGCATTCTTCATCGAGGTGATCTTTGCCTGGCCGGGTATTGGAAAACTGGGATTCGATGCTGTCATCCGCTCCGATCCCTTCCTGCTGGAGGGAACCGTGCTTCTCTCAGCGGTGATTTTCATTGTGGTGAACCTGCTGACTGATATCCTCTATAGCCTGATCGATCCAAGGGTCCGGTTGGTGTAAACCTCACCCCCCTCCCCCCCTCTCCCATGAGGAGAAGGGGGGAGTCTCCCCCTCGCCCAGCGGGAGAGGGGGTAGGGGGGTGAAGTTTCTCAACTACCCCCTCTTACTCCTCCGGTACACATCCATATACACCGCCACGAGGATGACCAATCCCTTGGCGACCG
Organism: uncultured bacterium; assembly: GCA_964581845.1. Lineage (GTDB taxonomy): Bacteria > Hinthialibacterota > Hinthialibacteria > OLB16 > OLB16 > OLB16. The sequence goes on along the minus strand of CAZORO010000153.1, from coordinate 2,757 downwards.
ATTGAAGTGAGAAGTGCACTCCCGCCTGATTGAGTCCCTTATTGAGGATCCCGATGATGATGGCTCCGATCAGGGTGCCATGCATGGTTCCCACCCCGCCGCTGAAGCTGGTCCCACCGACCACCACCGCCGCGATGGCATTCAGCTCAAATCCCTCACCCGATGAAGGTTCCGCTGAATAGAGCTGGGCCGCCTGGATCAACCCCGCCACCCCCGCCAGGAAAGCACACATCGCATACACCACTGTTTCCCGCCAGACCACAGGGAGCCCGCTCAGCCAGGCAGCCTGACGGTTCCCCCCGATGGCATAGAGATGCCTTCCAAACAAGGTTCCATGGAGTACCAAGGCGCACACAATGAAGACCACCACCATGATCACCACCGGAACCGGTAGAACCCCGAACAGCCTTCCATTACCCAGCGCCAGAAACAGTTCTTGCGACTCCGGGATGTGCATCGGACGGCCCTCATTAAATCGTAGTGCGGATCCACGTGCGATCAGCATGGTCGCCAATGTGATGATGAAGGGGGGGATGCCGGTTTTGGCCGCGCACAAGCCATTGAATGCCCCCAGCAGCAAGGAGGCTCCCAATCCCAAGGAGACTGCCAGAAGCAGCCAGAAAAGGCTTTCGCTGCCACCAGAATGCTCGGAAAGGACATAGACAGTGATCGTCCCCACCAAGGCCACAACTGCTCCTACGGAAAGATCGATACCACCGATGAGAATCGCAAAGGTCATCCCGAAGGCCAGAATGGCATTCACCGAAATTTGCTGGGTAAGATCGATCAGATTCTCAAGCCTGAGAAAACTGGGTACCCAGATACGGAAGAAAAGAAGAAGCGCCACCACCGCCAACAAAAGCGGCGCCATCTGCTTGAAATGTTTCACTCTCCACCCTTTTGATTCAATGTTACCATTCGTTTCGTCCTATTTGTCCCATCCGACGGTATCGGCATTCTCCTTGGTGATCAGCTCTACCGGGATCACCACATCCGGCTCAACCGGCTTTCCCTCGAAGTGTTCATAAACCTTCTGTGCGGCCACCTTCCCGATCTGACGCGGGAATTGGGCCGAGGTGGAGTGGAGCTTGCCAGCCTTGATCGCGGCGATACCTTCCGCCGATCCATCCACGGTGACCACGGTGACATCCTTGAGCTTTCCCGCTGATTCCAGCGCGGAGATCACCCCCAGGGAGCTTGGATCATTGATCGGAAAGACCCCATTGATCTCGGGAAAACGTCCAAGCAGATCGCGCATCACGGGCAATGCAAACTCGGTGGTGCCCCCGCCTTCTTGGATGTCCAGGATCTCCATATCCGGGTACTTGGCCAACTCCTCCTTGAATCCATCCACACGGTCGATGCAGGCCTTGTTCACAAAGTGATGGAGAACCACGATCTTGGCGGGATGGCGTACCTGGGCTAAGGCACGTGCTGCCAGCCGACCCGCCTCCACATTGTCCGAGGCTACCTGGCAGAGCACCAAGTCTTTATCTTTAACCGGCGCATCCACCACCACACAGGGAACCTTCTTCTCCTTGGCTTGAAGCAGACTGCCCTTCACTCCCTCCCAATTCACCGGGTTGATGAAGACCGCCGCTGCCCCCTTGAGGATCAGGTCCGAGATGTCATTCCTCTGTTTGAGACTGTCGAATTGGGAATCCAGGGCCACCAGAGTGTCCCCATGGGCGGTCACCACCTGCTCAATTCCCTTGTTGAGCTCCACAAAGAAGGGGTTGTTCATGGTCTGATACACCACCCCCAAGAGCCGTCCCTTCTGGCTGGATACTGTGGTTTGGTCCTCCTGGGAGCAGCCGAGTGCCAAAGCAAGTACGAGAACACAGGATAGACCTCTCACCGTGTTTTTTTCTTTGGGCGGGGTGCGGTCAAAAAGATGATTCTGCATGAGTTTCTCCTCAATTGGTTTCCATAGTCTTGATCGTCAGTTCAGGTATTTGGGCCGTTCCCCGGGAGATCTCCAGTTCCAAGGCCCCTTCTCTTTGATCATAAGCCCGGCAGCTGAAGGCATACCCATCATTAACAAAACACTCGATGATCGAACCCTTTACAATCGCCTGGATGTGAACCTGCTTGCCGGGTTCGAGTGGAACTGGACGTGGGTAACGGAAGGTGGCTCCCTCAATGGAAACCTCCTTTCCAGAGGGATTCAGAACCAGGCGGTAGCCGGAGTTCTTGTCTTTCTGCTTATGGAAACAGACCGTAAAGATGGCTTCAGGAGAGAATTCGACTGTGCAATCCATGAGATATGCGGGGGGCATTCCAAACTTGGCATTCGCGGGACTGTTTGACTCCGCTTTGCCAATCACTATTCCTTTCAAGCTGGAAAATTCCTTGTTGAAAAGGGCCAGCCCCTCGGGCACCGGACGAGATAGGAGTTGGCCCTCTGATCCGGCATAGACCTCGCGTGGTACGCTTTGATTACCTCCCCATTCGAATCCGCCCCCATCCTTGTTCCCCGTCAGGTCACGCAACCAGCCGGTGAGGATGTGACGCTTGCCATCGAACATCCGCTTGGCGGCATACAGGATGGGAGTGTCGAGGGATGGGGAAAGGGGAGGATGGTAAGGTCCACGCAGGTTTTCAGACCAACGCATGTCAGTGGTTCCGGCGCTGGGTGAATGGATCAGGTAGAAGAGGTTACCGATCTTGAATACATCCGGGCATTCAGGAGTTCCTTCGCCAAGCGGCGGCTCCAGGATCAAGGGTTCCTCCTGTTTCCAGGTAATCAGGTCCTCT
>CAZORO010000152.1:233-10475 GCA_964581845.1 uncultured bacterium | reverse complement strand
GAATCGAGTCCATGCTGAGGGACCGTCTTGTTCAGGATCGTGTTGACGAAGTTTTTAAGGATGGCCAGGATTGGTGGAATAATTTCAACCAAACCATTCAAGTCCTGGAACAAAGCACTCTCACATTCGCGCATATAGTGGAAACACAACTGGGAGCCCCCCCCGATGAGAATGATCATCTAGCATTCGACCAGATCGCCCAATTGGAACCGGATGGAACCTGGCGTTCCCGCCGGGAGATCTACTCATCTACCCGCGAGGCAGGGATCTTCATCCCCCGGTTCGTGTCAATGGACGATCGGATGAAGAGTTTCTTCTTTCGTGCCTGGCGGACAACTACATCCTTTGGGTGCGGGGCTTTTGGTTATCCCATTTCCAGCACATGGATTCTGCCCGCCTCTGGAGGGATCACCATCGTCTGGCCGGACGAACCTGACTTTGTATACAAAGCAAAGCCTGATCAGGACTATTCCGAAACAGAGTGGATGACTCTCACACACACCGCGGCTAATCCAGACGGAAAAGCCCGCTGGACCACTCCCGCGATTGATCCAGTTCCGAATGCCTGGCTCATCAGCGTGGTCGCGCCCTTCCAGGCCGATGGGAAATGGGGAGGGGCGGTGGGACATGACATCCGGCTGTCACGTTTCTCTGAGTACGCGGGACCTCTGACGAATATTGAAGGAAGTCACTTCGTTCTTCTTGATCCTGATAGTCATATACTGCTGTCCGACTTCGTGCAAAGAGAGATTGACCGGGCGGGGAATAAACTCCGTTATGATGAACTCAACGATAGGGTTTACAGCAGTATTCTCCAAACCGCCATGGATCACTTCGGAGGTTTGAAAGAGAAGGAACTAATCATAGAAGAAGCCGCTGGCCAGATTGTTCTAACGGGAAAATCCTGTGGACCCGGCTGGGTTCTGGTCAATACCATCCCCAAAGAATCGATTACAGCAAAACTCCACCGTCCCTTCAAATGGTTAAGGCTCATAGTCCTGGCCTCATGGGTGGTTACCATTCTGGCGGTAATCGGAATATTCCTGCGAGACCGCTACAAGAACCTTACGAGTCAACAAGCTCTTCGAGAGAGCCAGGAGCGCCTGGAGATGGCACTTTGGGGAGGTGACTTGGGTCTTTGGGATTTGGATGTCAAGACAGGAAAAAGGGTCGTCAATCAACGCTATGCGGCAATGCTCGGCCATACAGTTGCAGAAGCGGAGAACAATCCTCTTTTTTGGGAGGAAAGGATCCACCCCGAGGATAAAGAGAGAGTCATGATGGCCGTTCAGGCCAACCTGGAGGGAAAAACCGAGACACTCCAAGAGGAGTACCGTATCCGCCACAGTGATGGAAGCTGGAGATGGATCCTGGATACTGGCCGGATTGTCCAGCGTGACCGGGATGCCCAGCCTCTGCGAGCCTCGGGAGTCCACCAGGATATTACCAAGCGTAAGAAGGCCGAGGAAAAACTTCGTCTTCGTGAGGAAACTCTCTCGGGTCTTTTGCGTGCCGCCCCCATCATCATCGGCGTCTGTCATGGCCGTACCATCAAGTGGGTTAGCGAGTACACGATTGCTATCTTAGGGTATTCAGCCGAAGAACTCATCAACCAGAGCAGCCGGATCCTTTATGATGACAAAGAGGAGTTTGGACGGGTAGGAAAAGAGATTCTCACACAATTGTCTCATGGAAGCGTGGGATTTCTTGAGACCAGGTGGATCCGAAAGGACCATATTGCGATTGATATTTTGCTGAGTTTCTCTCTTCTGGATCCAGAAAATCCCACTAAAGGAACCATATACACGGGCCTTGACATCACGGAGCGCAAGAAGGCGGAACAAGATCTCCAGGCAAGCCAGGAAACGGAGAAAGCTTTCTCATCTAAACTGGCTGCTCTTCATGAGGTCAGTATGGAACTCAGTTTGTGCGAGACCTTTGATGATCTTTGCAGGCGGGCAGTGGAACTCGGACGCGAACGCCTTGGATTTGATCGAATCGGTATCTGGTTCGCCACGAACGATCCATTGATGATGAAAGGCTCTTTTGGAACGGATGAGGATGGGTCCCTACGGGACGAGAGATCTAGTGTTGTCCACGTGGCGGATGAATGGGCGAAGCTTTTTGATGAACGATATCCGCTGGTCTTGTCCTCAAACAAAGAGCTGCTCGATGACCATAGAAAAGCAGTGGGGCATGGGACTCATGCCTTCGCGGGCATGTGGGATGGCCACAAAGTGATTGGCGGGGTCGCCGTGGATAATCTTCTCAGTCACAGGATGATAACTCCTCGGGACTGTGATCTCTTGATTCTCTTCGCGAAAACTCTGGGGCATCTGTGTACTTTGAAGCGCGCCCAGGAGGAACGTCAAAGGCTTGAACGGCAGCTGCAACATACTCAAAAGCTGGAAAGCTTGGGTGTCCTGGCGGGGGGAATCGCCCACGATTTCAATAATTTGCTTATGGCTATTCTAGGAAATGCCGACTTGGCCCTAACCTCCCTTCCGGCGTCTTCACCGGTGCATGCCCACATCGCCGAGATTGAGGGTGCAGCGAGGAGGGCAGCCGACCTGACGCGCCAAATGCTGGCTTATTCCGGGAAAGGTCAATTCCTGATTGAAGATATCAATCTGAATGAACTGGTAACCGAAATGGGGAACCTGCTTGAAGCCTCCATCAGCAAACGAGCCCACCTGATCTACAATCTGGCTGATAACCTGGCCGCGGTGAAAGCGGATACCACACAGATTCAGCAAGTAGTCATGAATCTGATCGTGAACGCCTCAGAGGCGATTGGTAACCAAGAGGGTCTCATCCGTATTTCCACCGGCTCCATGAAGATTTCTCCAGAGCTTCATTCCAACTTTATCCTTGGAGATAACTTGATTGAGGGGGACTACATCTACCTCGAGATCAGTGACTCAGGCAGCGGCATGGATGAGGAGACACTCAAGCGGATTTTTGATCCTTTCTTCACCACCAAATTCACGGGCAGAGGACTGGGGCTGGCCGCGGTCCTGGGTATCGTACGGGGTCACAAAGGTGCGATACAGATTCAATCAGAAAAAGGACGGGGTACCATTTTCAGAGTGTATCTTTCCGCCCTTGGGCACACGGTCACCCACACCAAGCGTGAACGTATAAACATCCCTCCGGTACCGTCGGAGGCAACGGTTTTGCTTGTGGACGACGAAGAAGTTGTCCGTAACACAGGTGAATCCATGCTCGAAAGATTGGGCTGCAATGTGCTTCTTGCGTCAAACGGACACGACGCACTCAAGGTTCTTGGCCAATCATCCTCATCCATCAGCTGTATCCTGCTTGATCTAACCATGCCTTACATGGATGGAGTGGAGACTCTCCGTAAAATTAAGGAAATCCGAGATGGTATACCGGTACTCATCATGAGTGGTTATACCGAAAGTGACGCCCTGAACAAGTTCTCGGAAGTCCGTCCGGAGGGTTTCATTCAAAAACCATTCTCCATGGAAGCGCTTCACAAGGCCATTTCTCAAGTCTACCAACCACTTACTCAAGCTAAAAACATTCTGGAGAGTGGCTAATCCCGAGTCTTTTCCAGGGGTGGTTCTCCTACCAGAAATCCAGGGATTCCACGTTACCCGAGTGTTTTCTTCACGTTCCCCAAAAACAATGAATGGAATGACCGTGGTGAGTCACACTCAGATAATTAATGCTTCCATGAAGGATTCATGTTTGAGACAATCGATTCAAGGTAGGATGAATACAGTCATACAGGAGGATACATGAATGGCGGGTGATTTATGGTTGTGGGGTGTTTTCAATCTTTTCATTCTGGGGATGCTTGCCCTAGATCTGGGTGTCTTCCACCGCAAAGCACATGAAGTCCACTTGAAAGAAGCCTTGATCTGGAGCGCCGTCTGGATTGGATTGGCCCTCGCATTCAACATGTGGATCTTCTATTCAGGTACCTCCAAAACACCCAACGGCGCCGATGCTGGGATGAAGTTCCTGACGGGTTATCTCATTGAGAAAGCACTCAGCATGGACAATGTGTTTGTCTTCTACATGCTTTTCACCTATTTTCATGTTCCACCTCTTCTTCAACACCGGGTTTTGTTCTGGGGTGTTTTCGGGGCTTTGATCATGCGTGCCCTTCTCATCTGGGCGGGAATCGAGCTCATTACCAAGTTCCATTGGACCATCTATTTGTTTGGTGTATTTCTTATTATTACTGGGATTAAAATGGCATGGGCCAAAGACAAACAAATCCATCCCGAGAAGAACCCGCTCCTGCGGTTATTGAGAAGGTTGATTCCAGTCACTCACGAATATCATGGGGAAAAGTTTTGGGTAAAGACTGCGGGACAATGGATGGCGACACCCCTTTTTGCCGTGTTGGTATTGGTTGAAACAACTGATCTCGTTTTCGCTGTGGACTCAATTCCAGCCATCCTGGCCATAACCACGGATCCTTTCTTAGTGTATACCTCCAATGTATTTGCGATCCTGGGCCTCCGTTCCCTATATTTCGCTCTGGCGGGACTGGCTGGACACTTTACCTATTTGGCCTATGGACTTTCGATTATACTGGTTTTCGCTGGAATTAAAATGTTGTTAGTGGATACCTCCTTTAAAGTTCCCATTACATACTCGCTGGTCTTCATTGCCTTGGTTTTGGCTTTATCCATAATGGCTTCGCTTCTGTTTCCCAAAAACAAGACCATCAGCCAGATGCATACTTCCAATTGAAAATGACCTTGCTCGTGCCTCTTTCACGGGCGGAGTTGCCACACCCCGTACGATTACTTAACCCCGCCGCCAGATTCAGGTATACTTCACCCGTTGTCTTAAAATCACGATCTCAGGACTCAAACTGTCACATGCTTGTGAAGAACGAAACCATTGAAACAAACCACGGCCAAACACCAGACCGCAGGAATCCAGCCTGGCTAAAACTGGACCTGTACTGTAAGGGGGTCCGTCTTTCGGAGGGTTGTTTTCCCCAGGACACCCAAGGAAGACCGATTCTTCGTACACGGGCCGGTTTAGGAAGTGGAATCGAAATCATCCTACCGGAAAACCTGTGGACGAATGTCCCAGTAGTCGAGGAATTTGCGACCCGCTCGCCATATGAGCTGATAAGAGAGGGTGAGAAGATCCTGCTCACCTACGAAAGCGAGCCTCTTGTTCCAGTCACAATTGCTCCGTGCCCAAACTGGTATGACAAGACCACCACTTCCGGGAAGCGGATGGACCGTATTGGAACACTCCAGGGGACTTATCTCGCAATTTACCCCGCGGCGGTGTGCGATTATTGGAAAGAAGTCCCTCGGGTCAATTGCCATTTTTGCTCAGTTGGCCTGAACCTTGGATTCGATGACGCCGAGGAAAAAACCATCGATGACATCCTCGAGGTGGTTCATGCAGCGCTTAATGAAACCGGCATCACCTACGTGGATTTCAACACCGGCCACTATACTGGCGAGACCTACCTGGACATCCTGGAGCCGATCATCAAGCGCATCAAGAAAGAGACTGATCTTCTTGTCGGCATACAGACCCCTCCGCATTCGGATCTTTCCCGTTATGACCGCCTTCAAGCGATTGGTGTCAATCGTGTCTCGTTCTGTTTTGAGTTCTTCGATCAGAACGTGTTTCAAGAAATCTGCCCGGGCAAGCACCGGGAGTATGGACTGAACCGTTATCTGAAGGCAGTGGAGTACTGCGCCGGTCTATCCAAGAAAGGGTCATGGAAGAATCCTTGGGTAGCCAACGGAGAAATCATAGTGGGGATAGAACCTCCTGAGTCATCGATCCGGGCTATCGAGTGGATGACTTCTCTGGGGGCCATCCCCACCATCTGCGTCTTCCGTCCACTCAAGGGGACCGACATGGCCGATGCTCCATCACCACGATCCGAGGAGTTACTGCCCATTTTCGAGCGCCTATACAGCGCATGCATGGAGAACCATCTCCCCATTGGATTGGCGCCCTATATAAACGTCAGTCTCGTTCTGTTGCCCGATGAGTGCCGTTTCCTGGGAGACAATCCCCGCCGTTTCGCCAATGCGGAGAGACTTCGTCAGCTCAAGGCCAAGGTGTTCGCAGCTCAGTTCTTCCTGAGGAGAAGAATCAGGCGGATGCTCGGGTAAAGTTATATTAGGCCAGCCTGACCTGGCGTGTTCCACGCTTCCTGGACACGCTCATCACCCCACGAATGTCGATCAACTGGTTCGCGAGGCGGCGGATCTGGTTAATGTCACGGATACGGATACTGAAGGTGAGAGTCGCTTTGTTGTCGTCGGTGCTGATTGTGTTGCAGCCGCGTATATCAATACCATTGGAGGAAATGACATTGGTAATGTCGGCGAGAAGTTGCTGCCGGTCATGGGCAACGATGGTGATCTCTACTTGTGAGCCGGTCTGACCATTTTCTTCCCAACGGATCGGGATCAGCCGGGCACGGTCTCCTTGAAACTTACGGATGTTGACACAGTCCTCGCGATGGATGGAGATCCCACGCCCGCGTGTCACAAGACCCACGATGCTCTCACCAGGAACTGGCTGGCAACAACGGGCAAGGCGGTAAAGCAGATCATCGATGTCGGTGACCTTGATCGTCTCGCCGACTGGACGTTTTTCGGCCTTCTTCTCCTTGGCGCGCAGCTTCAGGATCCGCATCACCACCTGCTTGGTGGCAATACGTCCGAAACCGATGAGGGCAAAGAGATCATCTAGAGTCTTGACCTCCATCGAATCCATCATTTCACGGCAGAAATCCGAACCGTAGAAAACTAGTGGATTCACTTGGAGGCGATGGAGCTCACGACTGAGCATCACCCTTCCCTGCTCGATCAAGGCGTCACGGTTATTTTGCAGGATATAGTTGCGGATCTTGTGACGGGCACGTGGACTTTTAACCAGGTTCAACCAGTCAGGGGAGGGATGCGCGGACTTGGATGTTTCGATCTGGACCACATCTCCAGTCTTGAGCTGATAGGAGAGGGGTACATATCTCCCATTGACACGCGCTCCCTGGCAACGGTCTCCCAGTTCAGTGTGGATGTGGTATGCGAAATCAATTGGACAGGAGCCGGCGGCCAGACGGATGATGTCACCCTTGGGTGTGTAGCAGTAGGCCTCATCCGTAAATAGATCAGTCTTAAGGGAAGAACTCCACTCATCCTGATCGCGTGATTCCTGAAGCATCCCGCTCATCTGCTTCATCCACGCGGCATCATCCCCCAACTTCTTACTGCTACGTCCCCGCTCCTTGTAGCGCCAATGCGCCGCTACACCCTCCTCGCAGACACGATGCATCTGGTAGGTTCGGATCTGGATCTCCAGAAGCCGCTTCTCGGGGCCAAGAACCGTGGTGTGCAATGATCTGTAGTCGTTGGGTTTGGGCTTGGAAATGTAATCCTTGAAACGCCCCTCGACAGGAGGCCAGACACCATGAATGATACCCAGGCTTGCGTAACATTGCTCGACAGTCTCCACCAAGATGCGGACACCTGTCAGGTCATAAATCTCCGAAAAATCCTTGTTATCACGTTGCATCTTCTGGAAAATGCTCCAGAAGTGTTTCACCCGCCATTCCACATCGGCGTCAACTCCATTGGTCGCGAGCACATCCGCCACCATGTTCTGAACACGGCGGGCATACTGTTGACGCGCCGCCAAACGCTCATCGACCTTGCTCTTGATTTCACGATAAACCGTGGGATGGAGATACTGAAGGCAGAGATCCTCGAGTTCGATCTTGATACGTTCGATGCCCAAACGGTGAGCCAAGGGAGCGAAAATATCAAGCGTGGATTGGGCGATCCGCCTCTGCTTGGCGACGGGTAAAGCCCCCAAGGTCCGCATGTTGTGGAGACGGTCACAGAGTTTAATGAGAATGACACGCAAATCTTTGGCGGTGGCAACCAGGAGGCGGCGGAGGTTTTCGACTTGCTTCTCATGCTGCATCCCAAGACGGATCCGGCTGACATTGGTTACGCCTTCTACCAGAAAAGCCACCTCCTCGCCAAACTCGCTCTTGAGAAGTTCCGCATTTGTCGTGGTGTCCTCAAGGACATCATGCAAGAGACAAGCAGCCAGGGTAACTCGATCAGGAACGAGATCGGTGACAATTTCGGCCACGGTAAGCGGGTGAGAAACATAGGGCTCACCAGAGACCCGTTTCTGCACGGCATGGGCATTCAGCGCGAACTCAAAGGCACGCCGGGGAAGGTTCTCAAGTTCAGGGTCACGTTCGGGAGGAAGGCGCTTGAGTAAGCGTTCGAGCCTGTTGGTCAGCGAGGCTTTCTCCGCTTCGGTGAGGACCAGGTTTCTATCCCCAGTGCGAAGGGTTAGATCCGCTTCTTCAAGGAGGGTTCCCTCCTCCATGAGGCCGGTCATACTGTCGTTCACGACATTCAACTCCTCTAACCTCAAATTCTAACGGGAACTCATTCAAAGAGATAGGACGGATCTGAGATCACAAAGATGGCCGTGATGGTAGGAATCCAATAGGCCATGAATGGATTCCCTCTCCGGTGTGTATCTCATGGCTTGGTATTCGTGGCAGTCACTTGCGGGTTGATGTAGAACCCAGTTGTACATCCAAGAATCCATAACTTTTAACCTCTGCGGCAAGATCCTTGAGAGCAGCAGCGGGCGCATCTCGGGGACCAGCAACAACAATGGGGATTTCAGGCGAGTCTTTGACAAGACCTCGTAACACCTGGCGTAAAGATGGCTCATCAAAAGGTTTTCCATTTAGGTAGAACTTGCCTGGACCATAACACCAGAGGAGACGCCCTCCGGGCCCCGAAGGAACAGTGTTATCCACATCCTCATTGACCGCTTCCATTCGTTCAACCTGGAGTGTCTTCATATCCGTATCAGGACGCTCCATGACCGTGCGAACCCGTGGTGCCTTGGCTTTTGTGAGCGCTTGTTGAACCTTTCGAACAAGATTTGAATTGGCTCCCGGTGACTGATGGATGACAATGCTTCCCTCAGGATTATGAAGAAGAGCTTCTTCAATTTTCTTTTCCAAGTTTTCAATCTCACATGGAGAGTTTTCAAAACGGATCTTCTTCTCATCCAGGATATGGATAGTAATCTCTCCAGCTTGCGAATCCTCCTGATTATCCAGGTCAGTTGGTCTGACGGGAGCCTTATTTTTCCCTTGTTTTCCATTTCGCCTTGTTTCACTAGATTTCGGTTCACTTAAGGAGGGCTGCACTTTCCCGTTCATGTGAGAGACAGTTTGTTTCCCATCATCCTGGAAAGCCTTCAGCTTCCCATTGTTTTTAGCTGTTTCCTGTTTCTCTCCAGAACTGGAAACAGGAATCATCTTGTCCCAGTGAAAGACAGGTGATTCCTGCCCTCCGACACCCACGATGCGGACTGAGTCCGCTTCGATGGGAACAAGACCCTGGGCAAGAGAAATCACCTTGGGATCCACTAGGCGAGTGGTTTCATGATTAAGGAGGATGTCAAAAGTCCCTCCCTCCAAACGGCAGTTGGAGGCGGAAACCACGACATCGCGTGACAGATTCAAGAGGTGCATTTCGGGCCAATACCAGGCTTCTTGCGCTTCAACCCGGTATCCACTTTCAACACTGGTTCGTGGAGCCAGACGCAGGATGGTTTTCCCTCGCCTTACAGGGGTTATTCGCAGGTAATCACTGCCCTCTTTAGTGCTCCCTACCTTGAGCTGAATGGCGACGATTGGCATAACCCGTTGAGTGAGCTCATCCGGAAGGTTGATCCAGGAAAGACTGTCTCCTGAAAGGTCCGATAGGCGGGGTCCCTGCTTGTCAGCGGCGAAACTGAAAGGGGAGCCAACGCCTATCAGAATCGAATAGGCCAGGAAATACCAAAGGAAATCCCGCATTTTAATGTAACTCAGGACACCGTTGCGGGAGCCTTGAGAACCGCTTGTGGGGTTGCTTTCGCACCCCTGAGTATCTCGATCTGTTTGGTTCCAGGACTGAAACGGCATCCCACTTCGTGATAAAAATCGCAACGATCCCGCCTGCTCTCGCCAAAAGCCCGTTTTGCATTCTGGCTTTGCCACCCGAAGTCGAGAGTACGCGCCAGGAGGGTGTGCCCCCAGAGGATCCGGGCACCCTTCCTGAAATCTTCGACAAAAGGCCGCAATTCTGGAGCGTCGAAATTATCAATGAAAGGTTGCCCCACTTTATTCATCTCGGTTCCGGCCGAAAGGGGGAGATCAAACTCACGGGCTGCCTCGACCACATCGCG
>CAZORO010000152.1:0-214 GCA_964581845.1 uncultured bacterium | reverse complement strand
TTGAGCTCCTTCTCGGCGGGATCTTTGAGATTCCAGTTCCTATCCGGAATGATGTTCAAAGCCCCCACTCCACGTTCGGCCAAGATGGAGATCATTTTACGGATTTCCGCCTCACCCGGAGTGGTGCCATCCAGCCAGGCGATAGTGGGGAGCGCTCCCACAGCGATCCCGAGATCGATCATGGCATCCACTGAGGGGAAACGGGTGGGGTCAG
>CAZORO010000151.1:3099-10487 GCA_964581845.1 uncultured bacterium | reverse complement strand
CGGTTTCTGGCATAGCAGCGACATGGATCCGCACAAGCCCATCAACTGGAAACGGATCCAGAGGCTGAATGGCGAGTATGGGTGCATGGGCGACTTGGGGCTGCATGTGCTGCATGTGCCCCTGCGTCTCGGTTGGATGCCCCGTAATGTCCGTGCGATCCTCTCGGACATTGTCCCTTTCCGCAAGAATGCAAAGGGAGAACAGGTTCCTTGCGACACCTGGGACAATGCCACCCTCTTCTGTGAAGTTGAGACAGCGGACAATCATTTTCCCATGACGTTGAAAACTCAACGGATCGCTCCGGGCGAGGGGAACACCTGGTATTTAAGCGTCAAGGGAACCCAGGAGAGCGCGCGCTTTAGCACCAAGTACCCGCGCACCTTGGAGACACTCCGCTTTGATCCCCACGTGCAACAAGGCTGGCTCCATGAGGACCTCGGTTCGGTCTCGGTGTACAAGACCATCACTGGCGGCATTTTTGAATTCGGTTTTTCAGATGCCTTTCAACAGATGATTGGGTCCTATTGCGACCAGGTTTCCAAAGGTCCGGAGGCGGTTCTTCCTTTTTCATGCGCCAGTCTCGAGGAGACTCGCCTCCATCACAAGATTCTCACCGCCGCTCTCGAGTCTCACAAGCACCGGTGTGTGGTGGAAATCCCATACGGATAACTCTTTCCAACGGAATGACTCATGCTCCTCGGCATCGATATCGGCACAACAGTCCTGAAAGTTGCGGCATATGAGAGTAAGACGGGACGGTTGATAGGGGTTAGTTCCAAATCCATTCCCACGCAAGTCACATCAGATGGGGGACGCCAGCAAGATCCAGCGCAATTGCTTGGGCTTCTGAGAAACTCGATTGAAGAAATCCGGGAGACAGTTGGATACCGATGGAAGGCTCTTTCGGGGGTTGGATTGGCTTCTCAGGGGGGGAGTACTTTAATTGTCCGGCGCGAAACCGGCAAACCCTTAACGCCACTGATATTATGGAATGACCCCCGTGCCTTCCCACAGTTTCATAGGATCAAGAACAGCCAAAAACCAGGTTTTTGGCGTTCGTTTTCATTGCGTGATGAACCGGGTATGGGCTTGGCGCGGATTGAATGGTTGAGAGAAAACGGTCTGAAACTGTTTTCTGATTCCCATCTATATGTTGGCGCGGGGGAGTATGTCTTCCATTACCTTACAGGGGAGTGGAGGCAAGATCCCTGCAATGCATTACAGATCGGATGTTATAATGCTTGTTCCCACCAGCTGACAGACAAGCCCCTGCGTCCCCAAAAAATCCCGCTCTCACTGTTCGCACCCTTGCGTGATGGACATTCACACCAACCGCTGGATGGTGAAACTGCCCGTGTTTTGGATGTCAGGCCGGGGATACCTGTCGCCGGTCCATATATTGATCAGGAAGCGGGATACATGTCCACTTTGGGAGAATCGGAGAGTCCCCTGCATGTGTCGTTGGGAACCGCCTGGGTGGGTAATTTTACTGTTCCACGCGGTTGTATGCCAGTTTCTCCATTTCAGTTCGTGGTCCCATCGCCGCTGGGTGATGGCAATCTGGTGATCCTTCCACTGTTGACTGGAAATGTTACCTGGGATTGGGCCCTGAAAATGTTTGTTGATCCGGATTTGCAATCCGCATTGAAGCGGCAGGATCAGTTCCTTACGAATAACCTCCTTCCCCCGCAAGGGCTTGTGGCGGTCCCATGGCTCAACCGGCCTAATCCCCTTGATCCGGAGGTGAACGGAGCATTGAGCTTCTGCGGCATTTCTCCCATGTGTCAACCTCAAGACCTTCTGCGTGCCTCCGCTGTGGGAATGGTGTATGAGTTGTTCCGGGTATTGGGTATCCATGCCGGTCTGGGGATTGTTGACTCCATTGCCCTGACCGGAGGAGCCAGTAAGGGGTGGTTTTTCCAAAAGCTGATCGCCACGCTCTTCGCGCCACTTCCGGCCAGGGTGGCGGTGGATGAGGATTATGCAGTCACCCGTGGGGCTTTATTCTCCTTTATGACGAATGCCTCATCCGTGAAACTTCGCAAGGTAAAGAAATTAAAGTGTGATTTAGCAAGCCATGTTGCCGATGGGTTTCGTCATTACATGAAGGTTTTTAACAGCATTTATAAAGGTGAGCCTGCCGGGAGTCCCTTTCAGATCAGGGGAATGGATTTAGACATACCTTTTTGAAACAGAGAGAGAAGGTACTCATGGATACAGCGATAATACCACCCAGGGGCCGCCCCAAAGCAGGACTTTTGCCCCTTTATGTTGAACTCTATGACCGGACTCTACCTTCCCTGCGGGGCGAGGTGGAACCTTTTATTTCTAAGGTGGCAAAAGTGCTGGAGAGATTTGGAATCCATGTCATTGTTGCCCCCATATGCTGCATCCGTGAACAAACCGCAGCCGCGTTGAAGGCTTTTGAAGCGGCCTCGGTTCAAGCGGTACTGACCCTTCACCTGGCTTATTCTCCCTCTCTGGAGTCAGCGGATGAGCTCTGCGCTTTTCCAAAACCTTTAATTCTGCTGGATATCACACCAGACAAAGATTTCGGGCGGGATGTTGATCCGGCAAAATTGCTCAAGAATCATGGCATCCATGGGGTGCAGGACCTGGCCTCGGTATTACACCGCCGGGGGAAACATTACCATGTGATAACCGGCCATCTCGATGATCCAGGAATCCCTGTGGCGATTGGGCGGTTGATGAAATCGGCCCAATTGGCGGCTGAATTCCGTAACCAGCGGGTACTAAGGATCGGTCCGTCCTTTGAGGGGATGGGTGATTTCCAGGTGGAGGAGGAATACCTGCGGGATGCCTTTGGTATCTCTGTTGACACGATTTCTCCGGTGGATCTTGCCGGTGAGGTTCTGGGGGTGACCGAGGCCTGCGTGTGGGATGAGATGGCCGCTGACCGTGAAGCTTTCGAGATCGATGCCCCGGAAGCTGTTCATGCCCGGAGTGTCAGGCTCGGTCTGGGATTGCGTCAATATCTCAGGCAGGGCGGATATGATGCCTTCAGTCTCAACTTCCTGGCGTTTGACTCACCCCATGAACCGGTGTCCACTGTTCCCTTCCTGGAATGCTGCAAAGCGATGGCTCGCGGGATAGGTTACGCGGGCGAGGGGGATGTTCTCACCGCCGCGCTGGCGGGGGCCTTGCAGCGGACCTTCGGGCACACTACCTTCACAGAGATGTTTTGCGCGGACTGGAAGGGTGATTCCATTTTCCTCTCCCATATGGGTGAGGTGAACCCCCAGTGCGCCCCGGTCAAGCCGGTTATGTATGAGAAAGAATATCCCTTCACGCCCGCGTTGAATCCCGCCACGCTGGCCTGTACCTTCAAACCAGGACCGGCCACGCTGGTGAACCTTGCTCCAGGCCCCGATCATTCCTTTAATCTCATCCTCGCCCCCGTCGAGGTTCTCGGTGATGGGACTCACCCGGATCTGCGTCATTGGATCCGTGCCTGGATTCGAGCTCATAGTAACGTGGGATATTTCCTGAGAAGCTACTCGATGCAGGGAGGAACACACCACTGTGCCCTGGTTTTGGGTGACAGGTATGACGAGATCTGGCTATGTGCTGAAATGTTGGATTGCGGGGTCACAGTCATCCATTAGGAAGAAAGAATAGAGATGAGTCTTGCGTGGGTTCCCGCCTTCGCGGGAATGACAATCGTCAAAGGAGGCGGATCATGGCGGATGGAATCACACGGAGAAAAATGTTGGAGATAGGAGGAACGGCAGCGATGGGATTGATGCTGGCGGGAGGAACGGAAGGAGAGACGGAGCCATTGCGAGTGGGCGTGATCGGCACTGGTGGCCGGGGACGCAGTCTCCTGGGAATTGTTTTGACTCTGGAAGGGATCGATGTTCCCGCCCTGTGCGACATCAACACCGGAAATCTCGGAATGGCGGTCGACATGGTGGAAAAAGCGGGGAAGCCCAAGCCGGAAGGATACTCAAAGGATGAGGAGGTCTTCCGTGAGATGCTCAAGCGCGAGGATCTCGATGCGGTTCTAATCGCCACTCCCTGGCATTGGCACACACCTATGGCGGTGGCCGCGATGCGCGCGGGAAAATACGCTGGTGTAGAAGTTCCCGCCGCCATGTCCTATCAGGAGTGCTGGGATTTGGTAAAGACCCATGAGGAAACTGGAGTTCCCTGCATGATGCTCGAGAACTGGAGTTTCCGGCGTGACAACCTTGCGGTTCTACGGATGATCCGTGAGGGCCTGCTCGGAGAAATTGTCCATTGCCACTGCGCGCACTCGCATGACTGCCTGGATCATTGGTTCTACGACATGAATGGGAACCCGCGTTGGGCCGCGGAATACCTGATCAAGTACAACCGGGATCAGTACCCGACCCATGGCCTGGGCCCGGTATTGAGCTGGATGGATATCAACTGTGGAGATGCCTTTGCCACGCTGACAGCGTCGGCAACCGCCTCGAAAGCGATCAATGCCTATTTCACACGGAAATTTGGTCCTGACCATCCCGGAGCAAAGCAGGAATACAAGCAAGGCGATATCGTGACCTCGGTGATCAAGACACACCATGGAAAGACAATTGTCCTGAATTATGATATGCAGCTGCCACGTCCTTACGATAACCGCTGGATGATACAGGGCACTCTGGGCCTTTATGATGAGGATAAAGCTTCAGTGTATATCGAGGGACGTAGCCCGCAATACCATGAATGGGAGCCATTTGCTCCTTACCAGGAGCAGTATGAGCATCCCTGGTGGAAAGAAATCCATGAAATCGCTGAGAAACAGGGCCATGGCGGAACCGATTACCTCGAACTGCTGCGTTTCTTTGACGCGGTCCGTGCCAAAATGCAACCACCCATTGATGTCTATGATTCCGTCACCATGAGTTCGATAGTGGCCTTGTCGGAGGATTCGATTGCCAAGGGAGGCGTGCCTGTGCCATGCCCTGACTACACAAATGGAAAATGGAAGACCAGGAAACCTGCTTTCGCGGTGTGCTGAAAAAACAATTTCAAGAGTGTGTGCCATCCGGAAGCCAACATATTCGACAGGCAACAGGGAAAGGGGACTAATGAGTACTGACCGTTACGAGTTCGCCAGCGACAATTGCGCGGGAATTTGCCCGGAGGCACTGCGTTTTTTATTGGAAGCCAACGAGGGTTATGCGCCATCCTATGGCGATGACCATTGGACAGCCCGGGCCAGCGACCTCCTGCGCGAGGTGTTCGAGACGGATTGCCAGGTGTTTTTCTGTTTCACTGGCACATCCGCCAATTCCATGGCGATAGGGCATCTGTGTAGTTCTTACCACAGCATGCTCTGCCACGCATACTCGCATGTTGAGACCGATGAATGTGGCGCGCCGGAATTTTTCACTCATGGGACAAAAATCATTCTGCTGCATGGAGAGCATGGAAAAGTCACCCCGGAGGCGGTACAGGAAGCGGTCGGCCGCAGGAAGGATATCCACTACCCGAAACCGCGCGTGTTGAGCCTGACACAGGCGACTGAATTAGGAACGGTTTATACAGTGAAGGAGCTTCAGGCGCTGCATGAGGTAGCGCGCCGGAATGGTCTTAAGATCCACATGGATGGAGCGCGGTTTGGAAATGCAGCCGTTGCCTTGGGAGTCAAGCCCAGCGAGATTTCCTGGAAGGCGGGAGTGGATGTACTTTGCCTGGGCGGTGCGAAGAATGGGATGCCTTGCGGCGAGGCGGTAATCTTCTTCAACTTGCCGCTTGCGGAGGAGTTTGACTACCGCTGCAAGCAGGCGGGTCAGCTGGCCTCCAAGATGCGCTTCATAGCGGCGCCCTGGGTGGGTATGTTGGAATCGGGAGCCTGGCTGGAGAACTCGAAACGAGCCAACCAGAGCGCGGCACGGTTAGCGGAGTTATTATCCTCGATACCTGGGCTCAAGATTCTCCATCCAAGAGAGGCGAATTCGGTTTTTGTGGATATGCCGCATGATGTGAGCGAAATACTGCACCAGCGCGGTTGGCACTTCTATGATTTTATTGGAACAGGCGGCTCCAGGTTGATGTGCTCCTGGAAGACAACAGAAGCCAGTATCGATGACTTCATCCGTGACCTGAAAAGCTGTTGTTAGTCGGGAATGGGCGAAGCGCTGCACCCGGGGCAGGATTATTGTTTCCCCACCATCCGGACTGCCTCAAGACGTGCCAGAGCGCGTCGAAGCGCGGCCTCGGCGCGGACCCGGTCAATGATGTCGGCTGAATCGCCGCCATGCAGACGTTTCATGGCACGTTCACGCGCCGCTTGAGCTCGAGAAGGGTCGATGTTCTGGGCATCCTCGGCGGTATCCGCCAGGATCGTGACTACATTTTTACGAATCCCGGCCAATCCCGAGCTGACCGAAAAGACTCGTTCGGTTTCGTCAGTCAGACGGCAGACCACTACACCCGGCACGAGTTCGCAACGGAGCGGGGCATGGTCCGGCAAAACACCCATGCTTCCACTGGCTGAAGGGAGTTGGACATAAGTGGCGGTCAGGTTGGCAACTGGCTGGGTTGGAATGCAAATGTTGACCTGAAGTGGCATGGTGGAGTTGCTCACCCCTTTCCGATCGCGTTGGCGCCACTGACGATCTCACAGATCTCCTGGGTGATCTTGGCCTGGCGGGCCTTGTTGAAGGTGAGCTGCAGGGCGCGGTAGAGGTCCTCCGCGTTGCGGGTGGCGTTATCCATGGCGACCATGCGGGCGACATGTTCGCTGGCCTCGGATTCAAGCAAAGCGGAGAGCAGCGAGTTGTCGAGGTATCGTCGAATCGTGGCCGAGAAAACCCTGTAGGTGTCCGGTTCATCGATGAAGTCCTCGGTGAAGCTTGGCCCGGGGTGACGCCGGTCCTCTTCTTTTCTCAGGAAGGGCAGCCAAGGAATAAGGGTTGGTTTCTGTACCGACATCCCACGCAACGTTGAATAGAGGAGAAAGATCCGCTGGTACTCTCCGGAGCGCCACAGCTCCATCAGCTCCTCCGCTATGGTGCGCATAAAGGTCAGACGCTCCTGTTCGGTGGGACGGCGGGTGTTCGAGAACAGCTTGTATCCACGCCGTTGAAGGGTGAGGCCCACCTTCAATCCCACCGACTTGATGTCGACCTTGAGAGGTTGGAACTCAGACACCATCTTTTGGATGGCAGTGATGACATTGGTATTGTAAGGGCCGCACAATCCCCGGTCGGAGGCGAAAGAAACCACCAGGACGCGCTTCTTATCAGGAGCCGTAATCAACTCCTTGGGCAAGGGGAGCTCATCCGAATCGAAGGTCTCCAGCATTTCGACAAGGCCTTTGCGGTAGATGCGGCTTCTGGAGGAGAGCTCCTGCGCCTTGCGCATCGAAGTGCTGGGAGTCACGGTCACCGGGTTCTCG
>CAZORO010000151.1:0-3089 GCA_964581845.1 uncultured bacterium | reverse complement strand
GGTCACCTGGCGTGTATTGGTGACGCCGCGCATCTTCCGTTTCAGTTTTTGGAGATCGACAGCCATTCTGGTGTCCTATCAGTTCCTCGACACCGCCCGTTCCACCTCGGGCAGAGCTTTCTCGGTCAGATCGCGTCTCTGCTGTTCGGAGAGGTTTTCGGTGAGGAACTTCTCCGCCACGGAAACCGCCAGACCGGCCGCATATCGGCGTAGCTCGACCCGTGCGAGCTCGGTTTCCTGGGCGATCCGGTCAGAGGCTTCCTTGCGGCTTTTCTCGATCGCGGCTTGGGTTTCGGTGCGAAGGTGTTCGGCCATCTTCTGGGCATCGCCCTTGGCCTTGGTCACCAGCTCGCGTGCCTCGGTTTGTGCCTGGCGGAGTTGTGCTTGGTATTCCTCTTGGGTCTTGCGCGCGTCATCCTTCAGCCGTTCCACCTCTTTGAACTGCTTCTCGATGGACTCACGGCGCTCATCCAAGAACCGCAGGATCGGCCGCCAAGCCGTCTTCCTCATCAACCAAACTAACAGAAGGAAAGCTGTCGCATGAGTGATCAGCCACCCAATCTTAAGTATGTCCTCCATCCGCGATGCTCCTTCCTGATGGAACACCCCGTTTTGGGGATGTTCTTCCGAGTGCTGGATTGCCTACCGGAGATCCTTAACCTCCCGAGGTCGGGGAGATGAAGACCGAGATCAGCACGTAGATAGTGAGCGCCTCGATAAAGGCGCAGCCGATGATCATGGCCAACTGAATCTTCCCAGAGGCCTCCGGTTGACGGCCGATTGCCTCCATGGCGGCCGATACGGCTTTGCCAAGCGCCAACGCGGAACCAAGCGCCGCTATACCAAGCCCAATTGGGTACGTCAAACCTACCGCGGTGTTCACATCGAACATCTCTTGCACTCCTCCTGTCTCTTAATGCGCTTCCTCATGCGCATGGTGTTCTTCGTCGTCGTGGTGTGGGAGCACCAGCGAGATATAAATGGTTGAGAGTGAGAGAAAAACCAGTGATTGGATGGTGGACCCCAGCAGCACCAGCAGCATCAACGGGAATTCGAAGGGGATTCCGATCCATGAGTGTTCAATATGCCATCCCACTAAGCTGGCCAGTCCCGGCACCAGCATCAATCCCAAGGCGGAGAAGACACCCATGAGGATTCCCTCACCCAGGATGTTTCCCCACAGACGAAGCCCCAGGCTCAAGGGCTTGATCAGCTCACCCAGGACATGTAGGGGGAAGAAGAGAGGCACAAGGCAGTAGCCGAGGATGTCGCGTGGCTCATTCGCCAGGTGAAACATATACCCCAAAAATCCCTGGTAGCGGATGGCGGTGTACTGGACAGCCACGAAGATGGTCAATGACAGCGCGAAGGTTTGAAATACAACCGCGGTTGGGGACATCGCGCCGGGAATTAACACCGCCAAATTCATCACCCAGATATAGATCGCGGCAGTTCCCAACAGTGGCAAGTATTTCCTTCCGATCTCCTTGCCGAGGATTGAGCAAACAAAATCGTCCAATGTTTCCACACAGATCTCGGCCAGGCTCTGACGCCGTGAGGGGACTGTCTGGAGGTTGAGTGCGGTCTTACGGAACCAGAGAAGGATCAGAACCGCGATGAGAATCGAGAAGAAGGGAACCCGGATGATACGTACGAAGTCATAAGCGCTACCCGAGAGGTAGTCCATGAGGATGAGCAGTAGATCAGGTGGTTCGGGGGGATGCTTCTCGTGATGAGCCTCATGCTCCGCTTGTCCATGCCCTTCGCCACCCGCCACGTTCTCGCCATGCCCTTGCCCGGTGGCGGCCACATGTCCCGAAACCACCTCAGTGGCGGGGTGCTCACCCGCCTGTTCTTGAGCCACTGTCCATGGCAATCCGCTCAAGGACACCCACAGAGCGGTCAGGACAATGAGCCTCCAATTAATGTTTCGAGTCATCTAGTTTCGATTCCGTCTCAGCGGAGATTCTCTTTACCACCAGGATCGATTCACGGATCCCGGAGATCAGTCCCAGCACAAGACACACCATCGTAACCCATCTGGGAGCCCCGAGATAAGTCATGGCTGCCCAGCCCAGGCCATAACCTACCAGCGGACCCGCTAGAAGCAATCCTGGGATGGAAAGCGCCACTCCCACATGACGTATCGCCGACTCATACTCGCTGTTCTTGAATAAACGGCGCGTGTGTTCACGGTTGTGAGGACTCTCAGCCACGGCGTTTTCTCTGGAAGTGGCGAATGAACCGGCTGTATGTAACGCTTTTCTGGCCGAAAAACAACCCCTTTAGCGCATATTATCTCCTCCCCTCCTGCATTTTCATCCGTCTTCAAGTACCCTCAGTTCTTAGTAGCCACTTACATTTCATCAAGGAGGAAGCAATGTCCCCTAAAGTTACTCTCATGTTGGTCCTGGCAGTGTGTGGATGGATGTGTTGTGCTCAAGCAGATCAGCCCAAGTTCTCCGTGGGGTTAGAAGCGGAAGGTGAGACAGTGCTTCGCCTCACTTACGTGGCTCAGCCATTGGAGAATCAGGAGGACATCGAGAGTCTGCTCAAAGGCCGTCTTTCTAGAGAAGACGTGGATGAATTCAACCTGGGAACCAAGTTCGCGAAGGTGGCCACCTTGGAAACCAAAAAAGATCTGACCCTGGGCCAAATCGAGATTGCTGCTGGCAAGTATCAGGCGGGCTTCAATGCCGATGAGAAAGGCAATCTGTTCTTTGTGGTGTGGGTGGATGACAAGGCCGTGAAGACCCAGCTCGAGGTCAAGGATCTTAAAGAAGACAAAGTTCCTTTCCTCACTTTCCTGTGTGGCCCATACGAAGAGGGCTCCGCGCTTGTGGCCATCTACAGCACACACTACTCGGTGATTCCGGTGAAGGTGAGCGGTTCCAAAGACGCGGTGAACGAGGATGAGGATTGGGAAAAAGCGACTGATACTGGAGGTGGATTCTCGGGGAGATAAGCCAAAACAGTTTCAAGTGCGGCTGGTAGAGGAGTTGAACTCCAGCGGCTGGTTCATACCACACCAGCGGGTCCAGGAGTTGGACTCCTAGACTATGCCCTTCTTCGGGAGTTGAACTCCTACG
>CAZORO010000150.1:0-10520 GCA_964581845.1 uncultured bacterium | reverse complement strand
GTGGGGCCATGTGGTGTTGTACACTGAGTCCTCGAATCCCCCATTCGTGACAATTCCGGTAACAGGAATGGGTTCATCCGGATTCTCCGTAAACGGCTCGGGATCACCCTGTGGGACAATCGAAATGGTCTCGAAAAGCAGGCTCTGATCCGGTTCATTCTCATAGAACTCAAACTCAAGGGTAAAAATACCTGTGCCGGGAGAGGCAAAATTCACCTGTCTTAGGACATAGGATCCAGTGGCCACGTCGTGAATGGGAATCAACACAACGCCGTTCAATCGCACCTCCAACTGTGGAGGAGTTATGCCATATCCAGACGCGCGGGCATTCTCGCGATAGCGTAAGGTATAGTTCTTACCCGCCTCAAAGCCCTCAACATCCTGGTAAAAGACACCGGCATGCTGAACAAAGGCGATGTTACTACCATGGTAAATTTTACCGCTGTCATGGAAGGGGCCATTGGAGTCATTCACCCCAGTGCTGCCAGGAGCTCCGGTGGAATAATAGGACCAGCCTGGAACAGGACCGTATCCGGGATACGCCGGAGGAGCGCTATCCTCAAAACTTCCGTTGACGACCATCAGATGTAAGGTCGCCTCGCCAGGGGAGGAGGTGGTTTCCACGATTGCGCTGGGGCCATAGGTCATGTTTGGCCGCAAACGAATATAATCGATGGAGGCGGTGTCACCATTGGCCGCATTCTGGAAGAAATCGAACCGCAAAGGATTGAACCAGGCCGGGCTGTGGGAACCGCCCCAGGTGGGTGTCGGTGGCTCGGTGGCAAAGAGCAGGTCGGTGGTCACCTTGCGGAAGGTACCATCGGCACTGAAAGCGGGGCTATTGGCCACATTCCCATTCACCGCCCAGCCCTCCAATCCGCCAGAGAGAATGTTGTCAGCCCAGTAAAGCTCATATTTGTTCGGGCTATTGGAGGATGTCCAATTCCCTCCAATGTCCAGGTTGCTGTAGTAGTTCGAATTAAATTGATAGTCCAAGACCTCTCCAAGGTTCCCGCCCACGCTGATATAGGGATCAAAGAAGGTGTCCGTATTGGTATCCGCGACCGTGAAACTGAGCTTTCCACCAGCGACTTGAACGTTGGCCATGTCGACCGCGGCCGCTGGCTTGAGAGTTGCGAAATCTCCAGCATCATCGAACTCGAAAGAGATGTATTCGGTCAGACGGATCCAGTCGAACTCGATAACCTGCCCGATATCACCGCTGACATCGCCGCCATCATGGCGGAAAGGGTCGATCCGAAAGAATGTGATGGGGCTCTCCACCATCCAACGGCTGTTGTTTGTCCAATACCCATCGTTGCTGTTGTTGTAGCTCAGATCAAAAACAAGGGTTTGAAAATCATTTGAAAGGAATGGCCAAAGGGAAACCTTGTCATTCCCCGGAGAACCAGGACCCGCATCGGCTTGGCTTCCGTCAAAAAACACCTGGAATGCCGATTGATTGGTGGGATTCTTGACCCGCATCTGGAGGACACGGTACTGGTTGGAGTTGATCGAAAGACTGGGATTGTACATATAAGGATCATAGACATCATTGAGGGTCATCTTGAGAGCGCCGTCACTGACATCCAGGCCCGCATTAAGGGGAGGATCGGGAAGCCAGCCCTCCGTATCTCCGGGCGTGTTAAAATTCCACACCTTGGAAAGCGTGGCATACACATCATCCCCTGTGGCCAGAGACAAGCCACTCATTTGCCACTCACCCTTGGAATTCACCCCCACGCTCCCCTTTGAGACTCCATTCACAAAGACCTCAACAGATCCCGTTGGAAGTGCGCCAGAACCACGAATCACCACATCAGATCCATATCCCGGTGGATTCACCACGATGGCCGCATGAGTGGTTGTTCCGGCGGAAAACAACAACAGGAACACCAACGTGCAAAGTTGAAATTGACTTTTCATCTTCTCTAATTCCTTCCTTAAAAAAAACAATAAACCGTCCACTGACGGTTCAAACCTCAAGGAAATAAAAATTCAGACCTTCGAAACATCACCATGCTTCACATATACAAAAGAAACACTAGAGGCAAACATTAACCGATTAACCAAAATAAATAAAGATGGTAACCCCAAAAAGGTGGGGGGCGAGATTAGGTATCTCGCCCCTCGGAGTCACCCATTTGGAATAGTCAGGAGCTTGTTAAGGCATCCTTTCCATTTTTTCTATTTGTATTGCATCCAATCCTCTACAGCCGTCTCTGGTTGTGGACTGGTACGATTTTGGAAAATCAGATCATTGTATTGTGATGCATTCACAATGATGTTGGAGTTGTTACCCGCGGTATACATGAAGGACACCACGCCATCATCGAAATCCTCCAGCATGGGGAGGACACCACAGGTTTGCATATCAACGGGCGGGAAGGGTTTGGTGTAGGTGTCGCCACCCGCCGTGAAGGCGGTCCAAGGAATCCGCGCTTCAAGGACATACCCCGTGGCATTCGTCTTCATGTTATAGGTCATGCCTGTAAAGGGATTGGGATCCTCCACCGGCCAGAATTGCTGAAACCAATTCACATCATCAGCGTTGTCTGTTATCGCCCATGAGGGGATGTAGACCTTTGTGCCCAACTGTTGCCCATCGGCGGCATCGCCTTGATCGTAATCCAGGCAAAGCTGGAAGGCATCGCCTCCATTTACGCCACCGCTACTACAAGCGTATTGGCCACAAGGATTGGAGGCTGGATTGAGCTGCTGATCATTGGCAACAACCGCCATGTAAAGGGCTTGATCATCCCACAAGAAATAGATCAACCCGGAGTTATCGGCGTCGTTTTCGGGAGAGCCGACACCAGCAAAAGAGGATGTTCCGGCATGCAAGCAAGTGGGGGTCCAGGGATCGAAGGCATTAATCGTTCCCAACCGTAGATCGACCGACTGGGCGTTGGAATACTCGGTGGCGATATTGGCTACTCCATCGATCGTGGGTGTCGTAAGCGTCCGGAACACATTGATCGGCCAGCAGATTGGATACGTCGGGAAGGGATCAGGATCCCCTTGTTTGACAATGGAGACCGCATCCAGTAGAACAGTGAGATCGAATCCTGAAGGGTTCGTTATAATGAACTCAAGCAGGAAGTCTCCTGTACCAGGTGACATGAAATCAACTTCGTAATGCTCGAACTCACCGGTAATAATAGGATGGTTGGCAACCAGAACAACACTGTTGAGTTTTACTTCCATATCCAGCGACGGCAATCCTTCGGGTGGACAGCCTTCGGGCGGACAACAGCAATTGCGGGCATTCTCGCTGAAACGCAGTGTGTATTGCTGGCCAGCCACGAAACCGATTCCCATCTGTGAGACCACACCGGCATTTTGCCGGAATGCTACCTGGGCTCCATGAGCCTCGACACCGTTATCCCAAAACGGTCCGGTATTGTCATTGAGACCATTCAAGCCTGTCCACCAAATCACTGGTCCATAATGCGGCCAAGCTTCGCTCTTCGGCTCATCCTCGAAGCTTCCATTGGCGATGATGACATTCGGACGCGGAGGAAGGGTCGAGGGTGGGAAGGGATTCGCCTCGCCTTGGGGGCAAATGGAAACACCATCCAAAGTCAGTGTTCCATCACCGCTGTTGACGATTACCTCAAACTCCAAAAGAAAGATACCATCACCAGGCGAAGCAAAATTCACTTCCACCAAGGTAAACTCTCCAACCGTAACACGATGTAAAGGAACAACTTCGTTATAGTCCACCCGAACCACCAGGTCCACATCCAGACTGGTATTGCGCAGGTTTTCCAGGAAACGGAGTGTGTACTGCTGACCAGTCACGAATCCATCCACATCCTGGGACAGGATTCCGGTACCCTGATGAAATCCGACCTGTGTCCCATGCATCTTGTAACCGTTGTCCCAGAATGGACCTGTCTTGTTGTTGACACCAGTATTTCCGCCGGAGTTGTACCAATTCAAAATGGGTCCATAGTATGGCCAGGGCTCAAGCGGGGGTTCATCCTCAAAACTGCCGTTTAGTACAAGATTTGCTGCTTGGGCTGTTATCGCGGGTAATGCACAAAACACAACCAAGAGAAAGAACAAACACACCTTCTTCATGTTTCCACCTCCTCATCGGATACAAGGGCTTTGCCCCCACCTTTCGCGCAAAGCGGAAAAAGGGATAGGCAAGTCAGACACAGACCATCAGCTGATTTGCTAGTGAATGATCACCTCCTTCCAGCCAGATCGATATGGCTCATGGAATGAAATCTTTTTGGGAATCAGGCCAAGCACGGTGCCGTCTACTGCATAGGTATTAGACGTCAACCGGTTTACCAATATATCACAGGCAATATGATGGATGCAAGCAAAGTTTTTTCGGGAGAAAAAAAACTTCCGCTTGTGTATCTTTGGTAACTCATGCGGGTTTCCCACTGCGACTCCCTTTCTCAACAAGCCGATAACAACTCATTACAGGTCTTCTCAGGATTCCAAAGCATTGGGCCGACAATCAGATGAGGCGTGAGCAGGTATCGTCTAGTAGGAGATGGGATGAGAAGGTATGTAAAGTGGATTGCCACGGGATGGGTGATATCCATGCTTGTGGGCTGCGGCTCTTGGCACCAAGCTCCCTCTGGTCCGGGGATTTCCCGCCTGGACTACAAGGAATCCTGCGGCGGGTGCCACAAACTCCCCAGACCTCGTTCCCGTACCGATGAGCAGTGGCAGTCCTTCATGATGGAACACCGCCTGATCAGCGGACAAGATGAGGAAACCGCACAACTCTTCGCGGATTACCTGAAGCAAAGAAACTAAGAACACTGTCAGTGGGACTGGCCCCGGAGTGCAACTCCGAGGCCAGCGGGATTTGTCATCTAAAGATTCCTCAAACGTCCCGCTTTCTCCGCCGCCTGGCCGAGATCCTTGCCACGAATCATTCCGCGTACCGCCGAGTTCATTTGACGTTCCGCGAAGGGCATGCTGACCTGATCGAGCCATTTCTGGCCCTCCAAAATGGCCTGCCGGTTGGATCCCTGAACGGCTTCCTTGAGAGCAGTGATGGCTGAGCGGATCTGATCCTCCTCCCCATCCTCCAGCAGCACTGCTGAATCGGCGAGTGATTTCTCGGCGGCACGGATTACTCTTTCTGCTTCCACACGGGCATCTACCAGGAGCCGTTGTTCCAGATCCTCCCCGCCGTGCTCGAAGGACTCGCGTAGCATCCGCTCCACCTCTTCATCGGTCAGACCATAGGAGGGACGAACCTCGATGAACTGTTCCTTGCCGGAGCGTTCATCGCGAGCTTCGACACGCAGGATGCCATCGGCATCGAGCATGAAGGTCACTGCGATCTTCGGGAAACCAGCGGGAAGCGGAGGGATCCCCTTGAGTTGGAAACGGGCCAGGCTGCGGCAATCGGAGACCATCTCGCGCTCGCCCTGAACGACATGGATATCCACTCCGGTTTGCCCATCCACATAGGTGGTGAATTTCTCGGTGGCGTTGGTGGGGATGGTGGTGTTGCGCGGGATGATCCTGGCCACGACACCGCCATAGGTCTCAATCCCCAGCGACAGCGGGGTGACATCCAAGAGCAGCGTGTTACGGGAATTTCCGGCAAGGATGCCTGCCTGGACCGCCGCGCCCAGGGCCACGACCTCATCGGGATTGATCTCGCTGTGCGGTTTTCGTCCGAACAACTTCTCCACCTCGCGCCGTACCAATGGCACCCGTGTGGAACCTCCCACCAGCACCACCTCATCCACTTGCCTCGGGTCCAGACCCGCATCCTTGAGCGCTGACTGGCAGTTTTCGAGAGTACGGCGGACAAACGGCGCCATGAGCCGCTCGATCTCCGTGCGGGTCCACACACGCTCGTACTTCCCTGTGGGGTGTTCAAAGATCAGCGGATAACTCTCCTCATCGGAGAGGTACATTTTGAGCTCCTCGCAAGCCAGACGGAGGGCCTGGAAAGTGGAGGGATCCTGGGGATGAATCCCTTTCGCCGCGAGCTCGGCCAACACCTCCTTGGCGATGGCATGGTCGAAGTCATCCCCACCCAGATGGGTATCGCCATGAGTCGCCAGGACCTGGAAGATCCCCTCTTGGAGTTTCAACAAAGAGAAGTCGAAGGTTCCTCCTCCCAGATCATAGACCGCGATGATCCCCTCGCGCTTTTCCTGAAGGCCATAGGCCAGCGAGGCCGCGGTCGGTTCATTGAGCACCCGGCGGACATCAAGCCCCGCCAGCATCCCAGCATCCTTGGTGGCCTGACGCTGGCTGTCATTAAAGTATGCGGGAACAGTAATGACCGCCGAGGTGACTGGTTCTCCCAGATGGTCCTCGGCTTGTTTTTTCAGCTTGGAGAGGATCCGAGCGGAAAGCTCCGGCGCGGAGTAAAACTTGCCCCCCATCCGCAGGCGCACGATGTCGTTTTCATCCGTGTTGAAATGGAAAGGAACCACTGAGGCCATAAGAGCCAGGTCCTTAACGCCACGGCCCATGAAGCGCTTGATTGAATAGACGGTATCGAGGGGGTGAGATTCAAGCCGGTCCTTAGCATCCTCGCCTACCAGTAGCCCTTCCTCCTCATCAATCGAGACCACCGAGGGAACCAGACGGCGTCCCTTGTTGTCAGGTATGATGGCGGGTTGTCCATTCAGGGTGTAGGCCACCAGGGAGTTGGTGGTTCCAAGATCAATGCCGACTATGGGGCCTTGACGTTGACTGCGTTCACGCTGGCCAAGAATGGGTATGTTTCTCATGCGCCGGACCCCAAAGTGGACTCGATGTTTTCAATGATGCGCCGCAGGTAATTCGATTTGTCAATGATGGAGCGCATTTTCTCGAGAATTATCCTCCTTGAAGCCTCATCCGCCGTGTCATATTCCCCACAGAGGGCATCCAGCTGCCCCCCAGTTCCTTCAAGACGCTCTTTCATGTCCTCCAATCCAGATTTCAGTTGGCGGACCAGTGGGCCCCGCTCACCTTCATCCGCGGCTTGAAAGTCCTCGAGCTGCTCCTGAATCTCGAGGATTTCCATCAGCAAGTCCGGCGGAACTTGGTTCTTCGGAGTGGTTGGTTCAAAACCGGAGAGCCTCATTAAATACTCAATTCGTTTCGTTGTATCGCGCAGGGTATCATAAGCACGGTTAAGGGTTGCGGCTCTCGCGAGGGCCGCCTGTTGCTCGGATTCGGGACGGTTCTGGTAGAAATCAGGATGAAATTGCCGTGAAAGACGGAAGAAGGTCTTCTCCAGCTCCTTCAAGTTAAGGTTGAGTTTTGGAGGCAGCTCCATGAACTCGAAGTAGCTCACCCGGTCGGGGAGTGGCAGGATATGTTCGCAGAAGGTGCAGAAATGGACTTGGTTAGGGGATGTGACCCCGCAGGTGGTACACAAAAGTTGTCCGGCGGTGTCTTGGGTCATGAATCTTCCTTCCGTTGATGCCAATAAATTTTCGTTTCTCCCCATCTCCCCTTCATCATAACCTAAGGTATTCCGTCTTGTCTCGTTGTGCGGATTTCACCACCACGGGAGAGAGAGCCCATGGCTAGGCATTTTCCGGGAGGTTACCAAACCTGATAAACCTTCATCCCAACAACATCTGGGTAAGCCTTCCAGTCCAGTCATATACCGGTCCCACGGCGAAGACCAGGAAAACCACTGGGACCGAAAGCACTGTAGCGAGGACTGTCAGTGTCTGGTCAGGTATGAGGGTTGGAGGCATATCGAGGTGATCCAAGTACATGGCCTTCACAATACGCATGTAGTAATAGACCGAGAGGGTGGAGTTCAAGAGAGCGGCCACTACTGCCGCGATGCACCAGGGGTCCAGAGTCCTTACCGCCGCCGCGAAGAGGTACCACTTGCCCAAAAATCCCGCTAAGGGGGGAACACCAATCAGGGAGAAGAGGGCGATGGAAAGCATAAGCGCCAACAGCGGAGATCGTCTCCCCAGATCCCGGTAATCCTCCACCAACTCCATTCCATGCCGATCGGAGAGGTAAACGATCACCGCGAAAGCCGCCAGATTGGTGAAGAGATAGGTGAGGAGGTAGAACATCACGCTCTGCACCCCGGCGGTGGTCAGGGCCAATGCGCCCACCAGGACATATCCAGCATGCGCGATTCCCGAATAAGCAAAGAGGCGTTTGATGTTCTCCTGGCGGAAGGCTCCCAGGTTGCCAAAGGTCATGGTGACAATCGCGATCAGCGAGAGGATGACCCGCCAGTCGAGTTCCACGATAGGAGTCCAGCCTCCATCGGCCCCGCGAGCGAGGATCGAGGTGAAGAACAACCGGATGAAGGCCGCGAACCCGGCGGCCTTGGAGGCCACCGAAAGGAAGGCCACCAGAACCGTGGGGGAGCCTTCATACACATCCGGGGCCCAGAAGTGGAAGGGAACCGCTGAAATCTTATAACCGATACCCACAAACACAAACAGGAAGGCCACAAAGAACGCCACAGGGCTATGCACACCCTGCGCGATGGTATCCCGGATTCCAATCAGGCTGGTGGTACCTGACATCCCATAGAGGTATGTCATTCCATACAGCATCGCACCGGTCGAAAGGCCTCCATACAGGAGGTATTTCATTGCGGCTTCATCGGAACGGTTTTCATTCTCAGCAAATCCAGCCAGGACATATGAGCCTAGCGAGAGCAGTTCGATGGAGAGATACAGCATCAGCAGGTCCATCGAGGAGGCGGCCAGGAACATGCCCAACAGGATGCCCAACAGGATTGAATAGAACTCTGGCTTGCGGGAATCGGCCACTTCACATCCACCAGCTGTCATAAGCACCGTGACCAATGTGGTGAGGACAAACAGGATCTTGAAGAACTTGGCCAGGCCATCACCCGCCAGCATCCCAAAAAACAATCCCTCCGAACCACCCATGACTGGTTGGAGGAAGGTCAGCAAACAGGCGCCCACCAGGGCAACAATCGCTAGCTGCGAGGAGAGCCTCGGATTGGAGAAGCGTGGAATCAGCGGCTGAATGAGCAGGATCAAAACCCACAGAGTGAGCCAGAGCTCGGGGATGAAGTACCGTAAGGATTCGATGTTACTGAGCCATGTGAGCATGTTTGATGACCATTCTTCTCCCAGTACGAGTAGCTACCTGCTAGATGTTAGCATGTTTATTAGCACGATTCGGGGTTGTTATTAGCATCATTCTCTCGCGATCTGAGATGATACCCCTATTTTACCCCTATTCGGTGGTATTACCCCCTCTATTCCTAGGCGCTGTAAGGGGAATCTTTTTTACCCAGACGGCCGCCGGACCAGATCCTGTAATAGAAATTTCACCTGCATCCCGCATTCGCCTTATCACTTGACGAATAGTTTCATGACTCACACCCGCACAAGAACGCCTGAGTTGAGCAATGGTAAACCTTTCTGGTTGCCGCAAGATGGCCTGTTTGACCATATCCGTCTTAGACCCCCACGCTGATTGGAGGTTACCCACACGATTCTCGAATTCCCGGTAGGCCGCAACCAAGGTCCCCAGGAAGTAATTCCACCAAGGACGAAGATCGTGTGTGCCCTCATGCCAACCTTGTGAACTCTTCAGGAGAGCCTCGTAATAGGTCTCCTTGCTCGATTCCACGAGCCGCTCCAGGCTGATGTATCGTCCCGCCTCGTATCCATTCCGGTAAAGGAGGAGGAGCGTAAGAAGTCTCCCCATGCGTCCATTTCCATCCCGGAAGGGGTGTATACAGGAAAAATCAAATACAAATGACGCCGTGGCCAACAACGGAACTACGTTACCTTCCTCCAGGGTCTGCTCATACAGAGCGCAGAGAGAGGCCATATACTGAGGGCTGGCTACCGCCGAGACGGGTTGGAAACGAACCACGGATCTCCCATCGGGGCGAACCTTCCGGATGGCATTGTCCTGGTCTTTCCAAACACCTCCCTTCTCGGATGTCCTGCCCATCATCTTTCCGTGCATACTCAAGATTGATGAGGGATTGATGGGCCTCCATTCCTGAATGGTGTGGATATGCGTTAGGACATCCCGGTATCCGGCCACCTCCTCCTCGGCTCGTCCGGTAGGTTCACGGCGTTCCAGAACAATTTCTTCGATCTGTTTTCGCGGAACCTCGATACCCTCGATCCGGTTGGAGGATTCAACACTTTCAATCCGTGCGGCCACGCGTAAAGACTCCAACAATTGAGGCGATTGATTCTGGTACAAGTTTTGGCGGCCACGATACTCCCCCAGCGTATGAACCATCCGGAGGATGTTCTGCGTAATCGGCTGTTCCAACAAATACCCATGCTCAAACGACTTCATCAGCTCCCATCAAGGCATCCCTATCATCGCCACCTGCGCGCTCATCGCCTCGTAGGCCACTCTCCCTTTCTGGAGCAGGGCCAACATCATTTCCATGGTCGAATCGATTGAGTTGAGGAAGAGAGAGGGAAAGATTCCCAGCAGAAGAACCACAAAGGCCAAAGGCGCGAGGGTGCAGATCTCACGCAGGCTGATCTCGGGGATGGCCGCGTATTTCTCGTTAAGAGGTCCCATAAAGACCCGCTGGT
>CAZORO010000149.1:10277-10547 GCA_964581845.1 uncultured bacterium | reverse complement strand
GGTACTGGCTTCCTTGGCGCGCTGGTCAGCCTGCGCGGCGGTCTCGGTTCCACGGGCGGTGTGGCGCGCGACTTCCGCCAGCGAGGCGTTCATCTCCTCCATGGCGCTGGCCACATTGTCAACCGAGGCTGCCATCTCCGAGGCACTCTGAGACACACTCGAGATCGTTGCGGACATCTCCTCGGTGGCTGCCGCGACGACTCCGGCTTGCGAGGTTGTCTCCTCGGCACTGGCCGCCATTCCCTGAGCCACCGAGGTCAGCTCCGCCGA
>CAZORO010000149.1:0-10267 GCA_964581845.1 uncultured bacterium | reverse complement strand
ATTGGCCCGCGACACTCTTGCTTTCATTCGCGACTTGCGTAAAGGCATCACGTAGTTTCGAGGACATCGTGTTGAGTGTCCGGCTGAGTTGGCCCACCTCGTCTTTGAGCTTCACATCAATCTGCTGGGTCAAATCGCCCTCGGCCACCTGCTCGGCCAGAGTGACCGCTTTCCGCAGAGGATTAGAAATGCTACCCGCTATGTAGAATGAAGACGCGCTCAAGAGGATAGCCAGAAGCAGCGCCGCCAAAGCACACAATTTGACCATCCGATTCATTGAGTTACCCATTTTGGTCTGGGCTTCAAGAAAATCATCCTGATAAGCCGAGGGTAATATGATCCAGTCCCAGGGCTCATAATAAGAACACGCTCCGATCTTCTGCCTGGGAGCCTTGTCTTCAGGATTCTTCCACCAGTAGTAGTCGATCAGAGACTCGCCATTTTTGGTCTGGAGTCCTTTCTGGACGATGGACTGAATCATGAGATTGCCATTTGCATCTTTCATTTCCCAGATGTTTTCGCCATCACGTTTGCCTTCCAAGGAAATGATATAGTGGCCTTTGTCATCTCCCGATCCTCCTATAATTGCGACATATCCCGTCTTGCCCACTTTCATGTCCATGATGCCCTGACGGATTCCCCCAATGCTGAGAAGATCCACTCCGGAATAAAGCGCCCCAATCACCTTCCCTTGGGCATCCTTAAGTGGCTCATAATGGCAGAGGTAATTCTTTCCAAACATATTCACAAGTCCCGAGAATACCTCACCCGTTATGATCTTCTGAACCACTGGGTTGACGGAGCCATCGGCCATTTTTGCTGGAATGAAGGTTCCCAGTGCACGCGAGCCATCGGCTTGCATCACATTCGTGCAAATCCTGAGCAGGTCTCCTTGTTCATTCATCCGCTGAAAGATCGTACAGGTGCCGCCCAGGAGTTCTTTCACCTGATCGACGATCAATGAGCGTACGGACGCATCACGGTTCTGGCCCAGCCACTCCTTTCCAATAATGACTTTTGGGAGATCAACCTTTGTGACTGCCTTGGTGTTCTGATCCGTGGCGTCCCATGAAACGGTCTGTGTTGACACTTGGATCCCGCCGGAATTGGCAATCAGGTCCCTGGCCACCGACACATTACCAGCAAGTTGGGACCGGCATAGGAGGAAGACACTCTTGGCGAGCTTGGTGACCTCGTTCTGTCCCAGGACATCGAGTTCTTTGTTGATGTCTTGTTCCATACTCCGGCGTCCAACGGCGATCACGATGAGTAAAACGATAACCGTGAGAATGACTGATGAGACAGCGAGAAGGGCAATCTTTGTACGAACCGATTTCATGGCAAACATAGTTTTTCTGACCTCTTGCTGGTAAAGGTTGGGGGTCGGCGTGGCTTGAAGCCGCTCGGACCGTGCTTGACAAAAAACACGGTTATTATCGAACTGTTACTCGGAAATGTCTATCGCGAAATGCACGAATGGTCTGAATTGATAGGAATGTTTGACTAGCAAAATCAACCTTATCTTAACATACTCTTTTATATGGACTTACGATCTACAATATAATTCAATCTGGAATATGAGCCTTGACATCTTAAACATTGTAGATCAAACTACTTGTGATTGTCTCTAGGGGATGAATGGGGAGACAAGCCATGGGGGCTTTTTTGTGGTTTGGGGGTTGTGTGTTGAGTTTAGTTCTGTTTGAACTAGCTCAGCAACGTTGGTTTTCCGGCGGTCCGTTTCCGTCATGGAAATGGTTGGGGAGGACCCGTCGCCGGGAATCCGGTGAGGGCGGTCCAGCCTCTTGGGCCGCCCTCTTTGATTCTTCCTGGGTTTCCACCAGTGGTTCCCTTTCGCCCAAGCTTCCCCATGATTTCCCGAATCTTCCAGTTGATAATGAGAACGCCCTTCATGAGCAGTGTCTCCAGGAGAAACGGCCCAGTACCAAGGCCATCCTCCTTTGCCTCTTAGCGGACCTTGCCACGCGTGGTGGGAACCGGATGGAGGCAAGGCATCTCCTTTCCGATGCGGAAGATATCATCAGTCTGGTTTGGGAACCTCACCTGCGCCAGGCACGTTATGTTTATGAGCTGGTGCTCAGGATGAAGTCGCTGTTCCTTTATCAGGAAGGTCAGGTCGAGGAAGCAAACCAGACTCTCAATCAGGTGGAGAAGCTCTTTGGGTGGCGTGAGTGGGTCATCCTTGCCCGAGCTGAGGTGGCCCTGCTAGCGGATCAGACCAGAATGGCACGAGCATTGGCTGATCAGATACTGGGAAGTCTTTCACGCCATCCGGCAGGCTGCCTGCGAGATCTCGAACACTCCGCTCTTCTTCTAAAGGGGGAGAGCTTATTGCGTGAACAGGATTACGATGGATTGGAGTGGACCTTGCGCAAGGTCCAGTCACGTTCCAACCTTGAGACCATGAATCGCTTGACCTATTTGAGACTACGAGTGGAATTGGCGGCTTCTCAGAATGATTATCCCGCAGCCTGGCGTTCGGTTTCAGGACTTCACAACTGCCTGACAGCATATCCCAGCCATCCCGGTATTGCGCGCGTCTATCATCTATGCTGCGCCAAACTGCACCAGCTCGAGGGGAACTACCAGGAGTCTCACAGACGCCTTCAGTTGGCGGAGAACTTGAGCCTTTACCCCCTTGCGCTCTGGGAAGTTGATGTGCTCTTGGCCTCGGTACTAGAATCCGAGGATCGTGGAGATGAAGCCCAAGCTACCTGGTCAAGGCTCGCTCAAGCGTGTGGAGAAACCTGTTACGGACGATTGGCGCGTGCAAGGCTCACTCGTCATGAGCCCAAACCTCTTGCTCCCGCC
Organism: uncultured bacterium; assembly: GCA_964581845.1. Classification (GTDB taxonomy): domain Bacteria; phylum Hinthialibacterota; class Hinthialibacteria; order OLB16; family OLB16; genus OLB16. The sequence goes on along the minus strand of CAZORO010000149.1, from coordinate 7,435 downwards.
CCGATTTTTGAGATCTTCTCCACATAATGATGCCCGCTGACCGTTACGCCCATCTTACAACCGAACAACCCAATCCACACAGCGAGGATCTGGACCATCTCACTGCGCTTGAGTTTATCGATTTGATGCAAAGGGAGGATACACGGGTCCTCGAGGCCCTGGAGAAAGTACGTCAGGACCTTGCGGAGCTCATCGGGATTCTCGCTGGGCGATTCAACGGGGGTGGAAGACTTTTTTATGTGGGGGCGGGTACGAGTGGCCGGTTGGGGATGCTGGATGCCGCTGAATGCCCCCCCACTTTCGGGGTGTCGCGGGATCAGGTTCAAGCCATCTTGGCTGGAGGCTATGAATGCCTGGTACGCTCGGTCGAAGGAGCAGAGGATGATGAGATCGCCGGAGAAAGGGCAGTCACCGAGCGCGGAGTCTGCGCCAAAGACTTTGTTTTGGGTATCGCGGCCAGTAGCACTACGCCATTTGTCCGTGGGGCGTTACGTAAAGCATTGGATCTGGGCGCGTATACAGTTCTTTTAACCTGCCATGAAGAGGCGATGGCTGATTTCGATCTGGACCGCCTGATTGTATTGGCGACTGGTCCTGAGGTTCTCACGGGTTCGACTCGTCTCAAAGCCGGTACCGCCACCAAACTCTTCCTCAACCGCCTCACCACCGGAGCGATGCTCCAATCCGGTAAGGTTTACAAGAACCGCATGGTGGATCTGTATCTCACCTGCGATAAACTGCGTGAACGAGCGATCCGGACTACCCGTTTTTTCACCGGATTGGGCCGTGATGAAGCCATTCATCTCCTGGAGATGTCCAAGCGTTCTGTTAAGCTTGCCATCCTTGTCCATCGACTGGGGATCTCACCTGAAGAGGCTGCTGAACGTCTGGAAAAGGTGGGGGGCCACCTGAGACTTGCGTTGGGCGAATAACCCATCCAAGTGATCGCGATGGACTCAACCGGGTTGGAAACCAGACCCCCAAGCGGTAAATTCTTCCTTCTATGCGGACATTTGTTTTTCAACGCCATCGCGCGTTGTATAGAGAGGGGTGTTTATTCTTCATAGTACTTCTTCTCGCCTGTTTCACCCTATCCGGCTGTGAGCAAGGAGCAACTATTTCCTCATCTCCTGAGGAGGAATCCTCCGGTTCTCGTCCCATCCGCGTTGATTTGAATGTATACACCCCAGGAACCATTCCGGCTGGAATTGGAAAACCTGTGGAGGAAGCAGCGAAGATCACCCAGGAATGGGAACAGCTCCATCCCGGAAAAGCGATCCGTTTCCAACAGATCGTAGCGATGGGGGGAGGGGAAGGGGAGTGGTTGAAAACCCAGCTGATTGGAAGGATTGCGCCTGAAATTCTCCATCAAAATGCTGAGATCGCATGGCAAGATGTGGACAAGGACTGGTATCTTCCTCTCGATGAATACCTTGAACGGCCCAATCCCTACATTCCCGGAAACAAACATTGGATCGACTCTTTTAAGAACCAAGCCTTGGTAAACGCCAAGAGGGCTCCCAATGGGAAGCTTTATTGCGTTTCAATCGATATTGTGGAGACAGGTCTCTTCTACAATAAAGATCTCCTTCGTAAGTGCGGATTTGAGTCGATGCCTAAGACGTGGTCAGAAATGACCAAGACCTTTGAGAAGATCCAGTCGCAGGGGATCACTCCGATGACGACCGCGATTTTCGGACTGGGATCGGATTGGGGGCAGGACATCATCTTCGAGATGCTTTACCACTCGATTCTGCCCTTAATGGACCTGATCCCATCCACTCCTGACGCGGAGGGATACCTTGGCCATTACCTGGAACCTCGGGAGGCGGGTTTTCTTTTCACCAAAGGTTTTTTCAGCCGGAGGGATCCCCGTTGGCGGGAAATGAACAGGATTGTTTACGAATGGCGGCAATTCTGGCCGAAAGAGCTTAAAAACAGCGATCCTCTCCGCCTCTTCCTTACCGGAAGAATCCCCATCCTTTGGGATTCCTCCTATGTGATCCGGCGGCTGGCCACCGATCCGTATCTGAACTTTGAATGGGGGGTGGCTTACATCCCAACCATCACCACGGATACAAGTCCATTTGCGGGAGGAGAGCCCGCCACTGTGATTGGCGGAGCGGCCATGCAACTCCATCTCACCAATAGCGCCAGGTACAACAACAACATTGAAGACTGCATCGATTACCTGATGTACCTCTGTTCTCCTAGAAGTATTGAACGTCTGACCACTGAAGCATTGGTTTTCATCCCGAATGTCATTGGCGCTAAAATGTCCCCTGAACTCGAGCCCTTTGACGAGATTTTCAGCCGCCGCTATTGCGCGATCAAGTGGCTGGAGTCGCTGAGTGGTGAATACAAGAAACAATGGCGGAGGATGCTGGATCTTTACCTCAATGATGGGATGACCCTGGATGAGTTCCTTGAAACCCTGGAGAAGAATTTCACGGAGTGGGTGGAGGATCACAAGAACGAACCAGCCTGGAACTTCAATGAGATGGAGAGAGTCTGGGAGAGGCGCGAAGATCAGCTGCTTGAGGAGCTGGAGCCAATTCCCTGAAGGTATCGGAACATGATGATGAAGGTTGCAAATGGACGAATCAAATCAGTCCCCATCGAACGGCCACCCGGTTCGCCGCCACTCCTGCTCATATACGGATTGTTGGCATTACCGCTGGGTTTCCTGATGGTGTTCAATTATGTCCCCGCTGTCTCGGCGCTCTACCATGCCTTCACCGCCTGGGATGTGGGCGCGGAGAGTACCTGGGTGGGTCTTCAGAACTTCCGGGATCTCTTCAGGGATCCGGTGTTCATGAAGAGCCTGGGGAATCTGAGCCGTCTCGGTGCCTTCGTGATTGTGGTGAATCTTACCGTTCCATTCCTGGTGGCGGAGATGATCTTCCACCTCCGTTCAGAAAGGTGGCGGTATGCCTGCCGGGTGGCACTGGTGGTTCCTATGGTTGTTCCCGGAGTGGTTGTGTTCATGATCTGGAAGTACATCTATTCCGATGCGGGGATTCTGACCGAGGGGTTGATCCTGTTGGGCCTGAAGGACTGGGTCCGTGGCTGGTTGAGTCAGCCCGCCACGGCTTTGTGGGCGGTGGCCTTTGTTGGGTTTCCATTCGCTTATGGAGTGAATGTCCTGATCTATTATGCTGGCTTGGCCAACATCCCCGGTGACTTGCTGGAGGCTGCGGAGGTGGATGGACTCGGGAAAATTGGACGGATCTTCCATATCCATATCCCCCTAGTGCTCCAACAGTTCAAGCTGCTTCTCATTATCACTGTGATCGGGGTGGTCAATGGTTTCGAGGGAATCCTCATCCTGACCGAGGATGGCGGTCCCGGATACGAGACCATCGTACCGGGATTGTACATGTACCAGAATGGCTTCACCTATCAACGCATGGGTTATGCTTGTGCAATCGGACTTCTTATGCTGACCTTTCTGCTTTTCTTCACGATGACCCTCAATCGTTTCCTGCACACGGAGAAATACCAGCCGGGGGGTAAAGGATAATGGATCAGGCCTCCACCCGCAGCTACCGTAAAAGTTTGAGGCCTGGATCTTTGGCCTGGAGAGTGGTTTTGTTTTCGGTACTCCTGATGACCTTCTACCCGTTTGTCTTCATGCTGATGACTTCGCTGAAGGACACCCATCAGTTCTACCACTCCTTTTGGATTCCCACTTTGCCCTTCCGCTTCGAGAACTATGCCATGGCCTTCAAAGACCTGGCCCAGTTTTTATGGAACAGCTTGTTTGTCACTGTGGTCAGCCTGGGGGGGATCCTGATCTTTTCTGCCACGGCTGGATTCCTTTTCGCGCGCTACTCCTTCCCGGGCAGGCTGGTTCTGTATTACGGGGTCATCTCGATGATGATGATCCCGGGTGTGTTGATGCTGGTTCCCGCGTTTGTCTGGGTGCGTTCCCTGAACCTGATTGACACCTACTGGGTGATGATTCTGCCCTATGTGGCCGGGGGACAAGTGCTCGGAATCTACCTGATGCGAGGTTTCTTCAGCGAAATCGACAACGACCTGTTCGAGGCGGCCCAGGTGGATGGCTCGGGGCTTTTTGGGCAGCTTCTGCATGTGGCGCTGCCGCTTTCCAAACCGGTCCTGGGCGTGGTCGCGATTGTCAGTGCGCTGGGAGTCTGGAACAACTTCATCTGGCCGCTTGTGACCACCTCCAGCGAGGATGTGATGGTGTTGACAGTGGGAATCCTGCGTTACAATTCGCGCGTGGGAAACCAGTACGGGCAGATGTTCGCGGGGTATACCCTCTCCGCTATCCCCTTGGCGATCCTCTTTGCGTTCAGCACGAGGGTTTTTCTGAAGGGAATCACGGCGGGGGCATTAAAGGGGTAGCAGTCAGATGATGTTGTAGAGGCTGCCGAATTTTCCGAATGGATTGCCGGGGGTCCGATCCTTCGCGTTCCTAAATCACCAGACTCTCATAACGTTCACGGACATCCCGGAATTCGATATCACACTCATAGATGTTCTTCCACCACTCACGGGCATTGGTCGTATCGCCTTGACGGAAATAGGCTTCACCCAGGCCATACCAGATGTCCTTTATATCATTGGTGGGAACACGCGCTGGCGGAGCTTTCTCCAGAGCTCGTTTGAAGGTATCGATCGCCAAGGGGATTTGCCCTTTTTCAATAAACAGCCACCCCAACTGGCGTAGAGCAGGATATACCCGGGATGGATTCATGGAAGCTTTCTGGAAAACAGGGATAGCCTCATCGATGTCGCCCTTTTCGGCCAGGACTTTGCCATAGGAAAGAAGAATGTCGGGATCGCCCGGACGCCTTTCGACCAGGTTATGCAGGAGATTGGCTTTGGCGGCCAGGTGTTCTCTCTCCACCCGTTTGCGTTCGGCTACTAGGGTGGTGTCCTCTGGGTGTTCCTCGATGTCTTTATCGATGACCTTGAGTTTGACCGCGAAAAGAGCATCGCAATAACGCGGGTCGCTGGGGAATTTGGAAACCAGGTTCTGGTAACCCTCCTCAGCCTTGTCAAACCGGCCACACTTCTCATGACAAGCGGCGATTTGGTAAAGGGCTTCCTCGATTTGACGGTCTTCGAGCTCGGTTTTCTCTTTCCCATCCACTCCGGTTTTCAACCCCTCCACCACGCGGGTCCAAATGGCGAGGGCTTGATCATATTTCTCGATCTCGGCCAGGAGCCTGCCGATCTCGCAAAGCACGCTCTTCTTTCCCTCGGGATCGGCCTGATATTCCGCCAACAGCTCACGGATGCGTTCTTCCTTGCCCTCCACGCTTTGCTGCAGGATTGCTTTACGTTCCTCCTCGGCACGTTTGCTTTGCAGATCCTTGATTCCACCTGTCTCGCCATAATGGGTGGCGCTCAGATTCTTCACCTTGATGGGCCATTCTCCCACTCGGGGTTCCAAGTGAGAGAGTTTGAGGTAGACATCAATTGCAGCGGGACGGTCATCGATCTCCTCGAAGGCTTTCCCGGCGGCCTTGAGAATCGACTTGTTACTGGTGATGAACTGGAGGGCTCTTCTGAATGCAAGCGAGGCCAGCGCTGTTTGACCAGCGGCCATTAATGCATTGCCATACTGAGCGGCGAGGTGTGGATTATGGGGTTTATCCATCGAGAGAACACCCAGGTAATGGACAGCCTGTTTCTTGAGACCTAATCCATACAATAGGTTCGCGATTATTAAGAAGATAAACCGTTTGAAGAAGTTCAATCCCTTTTGGGCATGCAGGATACGAGCCTTCTCATACAGAATGAGCGCCTCCTTGTCGGTTGGATCCATTTCCACGAGTGAGGCGAACCATGCGGCTGCCCCCTCGTAGTCCTGTGAGCTCATCGCCTTCATGCCTTTTTCAAAGTAGTTCAGCAGCTTGGGGGATCGTTCTGTCATGGATATTTCCGGAGAATCTTGAGTTCAAACAGAAAGTATATCGGACACAGAGAAGAAAGACAGCTACAATGGTAATCTCAAAAGGGCTGCTGCCCAACCCGTTATCCCATCCCTCGAACTTCCTGTTTGAGACGTTCGATGAACTTGGCGAAATCCTCGGACTCGCGCATCTCCAACTCAACCTTCTTGCAGGCATGGATCACGGTGCTGTGGTCCTTGTTCCCAAAGAAGACTCCAATCTCGGGGAAGGAGTGGTTGGTCAGCTCGCGGCTCAGATACATGGCGATCCGCCTTGGGACCGCGATGGAACGGCTGCGCTTGGCACCGAGAATGTCACTGGTTTTCACACGGAATTGCTCCGCCACTTGTTTCTGGATCTTTTCGATCGAGACGCCACTGGGGTCATCATGGACCACATCCCGCAGGATGCGTTGAGCCAATTCCATCTCGATGCGATGACCGGTGTAACGTGCATGAGCGGCAAGCTTCACCAGGGCTCCCTCGAGTTCGCGGATACTGCTGGTAACACGCTGGGCAATCAGTCGAATCACATCGCTGGGAAGCCTGATGCCCTCTTGCTCGCACTTGAGGAGCAGGATGGCCTCACGGGTTTCGGCATCCGGGGGCTGGATTTCGGTGATCAAGCCACCCGCGAAACGTGAACGGAGGCGTTCCGTGATCAGTGCCAGGTCCTTGGGGGGACAATCGCTGGACACCACGATCTGTTTCCGGTTGTTATATAGTGAATTGAAGGTATGGAAGAACTCTTCCTGGGTGGCATCCTTGCCCGCCAGGAAATGGATGTCATCCACTAGAAGCACATCCACATTATTCCGGTAACGCTCCTGAAATTCATTGCGGGACTTTTTCTGGATGGCGACAATGAACTCATTCACGAAGCTCTCAGCATCAATGTAAGCGACCCTGAGTCCTTTCCCATAGGCCAAGATGGCATGACCAATAGCTTGCATGATATGGGTCTTGCCGAGTCCGACTCCCCCGTGGATGTAAAGGGGGTTGTAGATTTCGCCCAGAGGATTCTCAGCCACCGCACGGGCATAGGCATGAGTCATCCGGTTGCCATCGCCGACCACGAAGGACTCAAAACGGTATTTGGGATTGAGAGGGAGACCAACCGCGTGAGAGGGAGTCATCCCGGTAACAAACTCGACTGGTTCAGGAGGCTGGAGGATAGGAACTGAGGGAGGCTCGCTCACCTTCAGCTCCACCCGGACTTCGTGGCCAACAGTCTCCCCAAAAACTTGCTCCAGGAACCGGTGGTAGTTCCGTTCTATCCAATCCAGTTTGTAAACCGAGGGAACTCGCAGGACGGCACGATGCCCATCAAGCGATTCAAGGGTTAAGTTCGCGAACCAAGAGGCATAATTCTCGGAGCCTAGCTTTTCGCGCAGGTGTTCGTCGACTTTTCGCCAGACATCACAGTGCGACTGTTTCATCTAGACAGGAAATGGCCTCAATCCCCTCATCAGCCTCCCGCGCCTGATCTTCGGACAAGAATCACCTTCC
>CAZORO010000148.1:0-10555 GCA_964581845.1 uncultured bacterium | reverse complement strand
TCACCCTTCCTCCTCTCCCCTCTATCAACATCCCTTCAGACGGGTAAAGGGTTACGAAGGTTCAATCAGAATGATTGAACCAGCGGGAATACTTTCGTGGTCAAAAGACCGCGGCCGACTCTGTGAACCAGGACTTTCCTCAGGGTTGCCCGTGGTTCGATAGAACCTGTCCCGGGCCTTGCCGCGATACCTACCACAAGCTTGTCCATGGCCAGGGGATTCATGGTTAGCTGGCAGACATAACCTCACAACCCAAATGAGTGCATTCATCATAAGAGTTTTCGCACGCCCAATCACACCCCTGAGGGCCATCCATGGGATATTGCTTACACGCTGACAACACCGCCTCCTCCGGTTTATTGCGCACCAGGACGGTGAGTTCGGGTTTCTGCCATGGCTGATTTTGCTGTTCCATATTTTACCTCCTGTCCTTTGATAAGAGATACGATTTAGCATCTATGATGCTTTTATACCCGCCCCTCCATGCGTTGTCAAGCATTGGAATCTGACCCAATCAGGAAATGGGATGGAGAATAAACATTGTGGGAGGCCTAATATTGAACCAGCCGGGAGTCAAAAATCCAGTCATTCGGAGGCTATCGGACGATTGCTCGGACGTATTTTCCAGCAGCCTTGGCCATCTGAGCGGCTCCCCCTTCAAGAACCATTGGAAGATCCGGCTCAGGATCAGCCACCAATGCCGTTCCCGGCACATTCACATTCAACGGAGCATTGGGACTGGTGTAGCTCAGAGGACATTCATTGACCCACGGTTCGAACAGGTTCGCTGTCTTCAAGAAGTCGATGAAAAACGGCAACTGGCCTATCACCGTCACCACCGCTTGGGGATCCCATTCCACATGCACCCGGCCCCCATAGGTATCGACCGGAACCGCCTGTCTTTTCCCCTCCTGGGGGACCATTTCCGGCTCACCCATTGGGTGACACCTCAGGACCTCACGTTTTGGTTTCATGATCCTGATTCTCTTCAACTTATACTAAAAACACAATCAGCAAGTGCGGTATATAGGTTCATCTTATTACCATAAATTTCCTAAGATTTGGATGACTATAGAAGAATGAATTCCAAACCATCAAAGAGGACACAGGGTAGGTATTATTACCGTTTTGGGATTCTTCTGATCTGCCCCAAAATGGGTAAGGATGGCGATCATTGGGCTTGCTGCCTAGTATTTTCTCTCCTTGTCGGTGTTGTTCGCCTCGGAAAGACCCCAATTTTTTTTAAAACCACCCAAGAAAACACTTGACAAATTGTTGGGCCTACTATATCTTCTATGGCATTGAGCATTTACTATATATTGGAGATTTCAAACACCTCGTCGATGTTTGGGTGCCTCGGCCATATACTTACGGGACAACTTTTTGGGGGAGGTGAAAAAGATGAAACGTGGTTTCACCCTTATTGAACTTCTCATAGTGATCGCAATCATATTGATTCTCATTGCGATCGCTCTACCCAATTTTCTTGAAGCACAGGTTCGTGCCAAGATCACCAGAGCCAAAGCCAGTCAACGTTCGCTAGCAACTGGATTTGAGGCTTACCGGGCAGACAACCGTAAATATCCCTTGTGTGACACTCTCTTTCCCTTCAGTGGAATTGACACACCTAACAGGGTCATGTTGAAGGAATCCGGAGCCGGTAAGACACTCACTTATGATGGGTATTGGCCGACAGACATGACAACTCCAGTTCGCTACATGTCAAGTTTACCCAAAGATCCTTTTCCAACCCGGCTTTGGGATGCAACAGGGCTTGTGGGTGCGCCGTATGCTCTCAAGGAACCAGACACAATTCGCAATTTCATGGTGTGGATCTGGCCTTATGGCCGAACCAATATTTTCTCCAATTTCAAAACCCACCGTTCCGATGTCTACTACCTTCTAGTAAGTCCAGGCCCCAGTTTCAAAATGGTCCTTGGTCTCGAGTGGGAAACGGACCAGCTGTATTTGAAAGCCATGTATTCTCCGACAAATGGTACCGAGTCGCTTGGCGATCTCACGATGTTTGGTCCATGACCGGGTAATCTTCGTGGATGGTTGAAAGGAGGAAGAGCGCATGTCAAAGGTGAGTATTCTTGGAAAAGTTGGATGTGTTCTTTGTGTGTGTCTTAGTCTGCAGACTGCATTTGCGGCAACGCTGAATGTCCCTGGTTCCTACAGCACCATTATTGAGGCGGTAAATGCCGCCAACACGGGTGATGAAATCGTTGTTGCTGCTGGAACCTACGAGGAAACGGATATAGTGACATTTAAAAATCCAAATGTAACGTTAACAGGTTCTGGAACTGTGGTCCATCATGGCCCTAGTGCGTCGGACTCCCTGGTATTTGTCAACCCAGGGGTGACTGGAATCGTGATTAACAACATAAAGTTCGAGCGCCTTACAGCTGACAATGACTGGATGCGATGCGTTGCCCTCCATGGGGCCTCGAGCGCGACAATGAACAACTGCATTTTCACTGGGCCAGCAAATGGTGTTGGAGTAATTGTTTTTTATGGTGCCTCGGTCAGCCTGTTGGATTGCACATTTTCCAATTTCAATCCTGTTTCTTCCTGGGCTGCAGGTGTGTTTTTGGAGGGCCATGATGACACTTCCCCGAAGTCCAATGTGATTATAGAGGGTTGTACTTTTGATACTGGTTGTAATGGCTGGATCAAGACCTACAATGGGCCTAACTGGGTTAAGATCGGCGAGGTAACTGTTCGCAAGAGTACATTCAAGGCCTCCAACAATCCACATGCCATCGAATTCATCGATGGAGGAAATCTTGCGATCCAGTATGATAACACAAAAGACCTTCTATTCGAGGATTGCTCTTTCGAAGGAACGCTACTTGAGGTGGCCGAATTCCACTACACCAATGGTGGCGGACCAAAGTCTCTGACTTTTACCCGCTGCAATTTCAAAGCTTATAATGGACTGCGCAGGATGTTCTGGCTGGACCTACCCTGCCCCATCAAATTTGACAACTGCCTGTTTGGCGGCGGTCAAAATGAAGCAATCATGTGGATTTGGGGTGGACCACCGAGTGTGGATTTCTACCATTGCACTTTCATTACGGATGGCATCCTGGGTGCAACATCCAGCACAGGAACGGACCAGTCGACATTCATTTATGGGTGGGATGGCGGCCGTACATTCAATGTGACCAACTGCCTCTTCCATTGTCCCGTAAATTACACACCTGGTTTTGTGGGCGATTCCGGTAGTTCCGCCAACAGAAACTACAATGTATCTTACTCGATCATTGACCATCCAACGCCAGTAGGCGATTATGCCCAGATTACAGCGGGGCCGGGTTATAGCAACGTTTCCCTGGCTTCCGCTTTCATCAATCCTGGTGCACGGGACTATCATATTACCGAGAGTGGACCTTGGGCTAACGGCGGTACAGACCTGGGGTATTCCCTTGACTTGGATGGAAATCCCAGAGTCCGTGGTGGCGCTCCGGATATGGGGGCTTATGAATCCGCGTATGCACCATCCGGTGTAGACCACTGGAGCCTCTACTGACTCTGATTTCGAAATTCACTAGAACAGACCTTCTGAAGCGGAGGGAGTGCGGTTTCTCATCCCTCCTTCCTCCGCTTCCCAAGAAAGTTCCAGTGTAAAATCAACGGTTCAGATCACTACCAGTTTCATTTTCCTGGGAGAATTGGGTGCTATCTTCTCGTATGAAACTGTCTGCATGGAGTGGAATAGTAATGATTACTGGCTTCCTCAATTCTCCTGCTGTCATAGCATTCATGCCTGACTCCAGCCAGACAAGTTCCAATACGTCAAAATCCACACGGATCATGCTGCACTACATCCATCCCAATCACCCGGTAGGAGATGTACATCCATACTACGAAAACGGTGTTTATTTTCTCAACTACATCCATGATCCTGGAAATTGGATTGTCGATCAGCTTCGTTCGAGAGACCTTCTTCATTGGGAGTGGTACCCTCTCAGTCATACCCCACCGGCTTCCTGGCAAATTCTTCCCAATTGGTATGTATTGAGTGTCATACGAGATCCCATGGCTAATCTCTATCGAACCTATTATTTTCATTACGGGTCAAGAATGTCGATCAGCCAGGACATGCTGAACTGGGAATTTGGAACTCCCCACCAGATTCTCCCAAGTTATGATTTCCGTTATAGCCGGCAAGGTGATAATTTTGTCTTCTATAACGATGAACTGAATGAGTACTGGATGGTGATTCTTCTTCAGAGGAACAACCTCCCTTACTACCAGGCTGGAGCGATTGGATATGCAACCTCGGAAAATCTCGTTGATTGGGATTGGAAGGGGGAGCTTTACTACCCAGGAGACAAGGGGGATCCTGAAGTTCCCAGCATGTTCAATGTAGGAACAAAATGGTATCTCCTGGCTAGCTTCTACGACCACATGGTCGGAAAGCCTTCTTATCGAATGAGCAACAGCCCTTTTGGTCCATGGTCTGTCCCCTCTCCTGATAGCCTTGACGGCAAGGATCTATGTGCTGCAATGACGGTCTCGAACGGTGCCCGGCGACTGCTTTTTGGCTGGATCCCCTTAACCGCATCAAAGCCGGACAACCAGTATTGGGGCGGCCATATCGCATTCCCGCGTGAGGTCTATCAGCTTAGCAATGGATGTCTAGCGTGCCGGCTTGAATTCTCCATTGGGACCCGTATCCGGGGAGGACAGTTATTTCCCAATGGCACAACTCTCATCAACCAGGAATCTGGCCTATGGCACATCGACCTCAACAGCGCGACGTGTACAAGCACGATTGGCTACGCGGTCTCTCAACTATCAGCAACCTATGATGAAGTGGATCTCGATCTTTCTATCAGCCCTGGAGACACGTGCAAGCGCGCGGGCGTGTTGTTAGGCCGTAATGCATCATCTCCAGGCTTTGAGGTATCAGTTGACATGGAGCAAGGCCGTTTCGTTATCTGGTCCCCTGGTACATGGGTCCATAGCGAAATCGTCCTGCATGATTTTCCACTTGGGCATCATTTTCTGAGGGTGATTATCGAGGAGGATATCGTTGAAGCTTTCCTGGATGACCAATATTCCCTCGTGACTCGGCTCCCAAGAAAGCTGAAACAATTCAAGGTCGGACTATTCGCCAATGATGGAACAGCACAATTTGATGATATTCACCTTTTCAAATTGAAGGGGCTCGAGGAAATTCCTGATGTGGAATCTTTTGTTACAAATTGGAACCAGTATTAACCATTATCACCTCTTGAGATAATAAAGCACCGTGTGACCGGGATTTCGAAGAGATTACACTATGTCGATAATGGAAAGCCTCTGTAATGTCCTCGAAGTCCGGGATCTCTCCGTCACTTTTTCCACTGAGGATGGAATTATCCATGCAGTCCGTCGTGTCTCTTTTGATATCCCTTTGGGGAAGACAGTGGCGATTCTTGGCGAGAGTGGCTGTGGAAAGACAGTTACAGCCCTCGCACTTCTTGGCCTAGTCGACTTTCCCGGTAAAGTGGCCGGTGGAAGTGCGGTCTTTCAATCTGGGCAGGGTTCCGGCGACACCCCTGTGGATCTATTGAAGCTCGCACCTGCTGGAGAGGCGATCCGGCGTATCAGGGGTAGTGGCATATCAATGATTTTCCAAGACCCAGGGACCTCTCTTACACCTGTCTATACAATTGGAGAACAGATTATCGAAACGCTCATGTTGCATCAGGTTGTTGGAAGAAAAGAGGCCCGGCGATTGGCAATCCTTGCGCTTGAGTCTGTTGGTATTCCATCTCCCCACCTGAGAGTGAACTCATACCCCCATCAGCTATCTGGTGGTATGTGCCAACGCGCCATGATTGCGATGGCGATCTGCTGCCGTCCACGTCTCCTTATAGCAGATGAACCCACAACAGCTCTAGATGTCACGATTCAAGCCCAAGTTCTCGAACTTCTTCGCACTCTTCAAGACGAAACAGGGACATCTATCCTACTCATTACGCATGATCTCGGCGTAGCTGCTGAGATGGCGGATGAAGTCGTCGTCATGTACTTAGGGCGCGTGGTCGAAAAGGGTAGCCTTGAAAGCGTCCTTGGGAATCCGCAACATCCATACTCGCTTGGGTTGATAGCAAGCCTTCCGGGTCCTGATATCCCCCGTCAGAGTCCTTTACCCACCATCCGTGGAACGGTTCCAGATTTCGCGCTTGCCCCCCCAGGCTGTCCATTCCGAACCCGCTGTAAAGAAGAAATGCGGATTTGTAGAGACGAACCCCGCCTCGCGAGAACAGGTCCAGCCCATGAGGTGGCCTGCTGGCTTTACGATAAAGAGGGGAAAAAGGATCAGTCCGAGTTTAACAACGAGATACCCGTGAGGTCTTACCCGCGTGATTGAAGGTATTTCGAAAATTCTTATTGCGATTCATGGCCTGCAAACTCACTTCCATGCAAGCCGAGGCCTTTTTAGGCGTACACAAGCATATGCCAGGGCTGTAGATGACATTGATTTGAACCTTTTTTCGGGGGAAACACTGGGATTAGTGGGTGAGAGCGGCTGCGGGAAATCTACACTGGCAAGGACCCTCATCCGCCTCGAGCAGGCCACAGGCGGTCAAGTGCTGTATTATGAAAATGGAAATCAGGTCGACTTGTTAAAACTTGACCATAGGAGCCTCAAGCGCATACGCCGTAACATCCAGATGATCTTTCAGGACCCGTCCTCATCAATGAATCCCCATATGACTATCTTTGATACTGTTGCTGAACCGCTTGTTATTAACCGTCTGGCAAGGGGGAAAGAGCTCCGTTCCCGGGTAAACCAGCTGCTCGAACAAGTCGGCATATCCGGCTCCATGGCATTACGCTACCCCAATGCCCTCTCAGGAGGTCAATGTCAAAGGGTCGTGATCGCCCGAGCACTTGCTTTGAATCCACGAGTTCTAATTGCTGACGAACCGGTGTCGGCATTGGACATTTCGGTCCAATCACAGATCCTTAACCTCCTGAATGCACTAAAGTCGGCGCATGAACTTACCTACCTCTTCATCTCCCATAACCTTGACGTTGTCCGGCATATGAGTGACCGGATTGCCGTCATGTATCTTGGAAGAATTGTGGAGCTTGGTGATTGCGAGGACGTTTACCATCGTCCAAGACATCCCTATACGGAGAGTCTCCTTTCATCCATCCCGCGCCCCGGCAAATTATTGAGAAACAAAACCCGCAGGATTGTTCTGCAAGGGGATGTACCCGATCCAGCTCATCCACCCGCGGGATGCCGTTTTCATCCACGCTGCCGCTACGCCACGGACAGGTGCAAGTCTGAGGATCCTCATTTAGAGTTCGTGGGACCTACACATTCCGTAGCTTGTCATTATTCCGAGGGTATGAATTTACAGGGAGCCATAAGCGACCATGGTAAATCATAACCTTCAACCGCTCGTCTTTATCCTCATTGCAGCCGCAATCTTAGCGGGCTGTCAGGAGGAGAATGCTGGTTTCCGTTCCGGAACAGACCTGTACATAGTTTCCGCTCAAGAGAATCTTGCAATGAAGGAGGCCCCGATCCTTTCTGAACAAGTAAAAAAGGGGCTTTTGCCGCCTCTCAATGAACGGTTGCCAGAACATCCAATTGTCGTCCCTGTCGTTGAGCGGCCTGGGTATTATGGCGGCATATGGCGGCGATACCATACCGGCACCGATATGCTCACGATGCGTTTTATAAACAACTACACACCATTGGTGCGCTGGAATTCGGATGTTTCTGATCTTGTTCCCGGACTCGCGGAATCATGGGATTTCAGTCCAGATGGACGCAATATTACTTTCCATCTTCGCAAGGGAGTCCGTTGGTCGGATGGGGAACTCTTTACATCCCGGGACATCTTATTCTGGTGGGAGCTTTGTAATGATCCCCGAGTTCCCATAGTTCCTCCCGAATGGGCTTATGTGAATGGAAAACTCATGGAGGTAACGGCTCCCGATGCCTATACCGTAGAGTTTAACTACGATGACGCTTTTTACTTCATGCCGAATTTCATGGCCACAGGCTTTTGGGTTCCAGAGAACATGCTCATTCCGTTTCACTACATGAAGCACTTTCATCCCGGCTACAACCCGCAATTCACGGACTTTAAGGAATTCCTCCGGAAGAATGGATATCAAAATCTTTCTGTCGGGGCTGCAGACAACACAGAACGTCCAACTCTCTGCCCTTGGAAACTCAATTATTACTCCAGCACAGCTGACCGCGTGGTCTACGAACGCAACCCCTATTATTACGCGGTCGATCCAAACGGACGCCAGCTGCCATACATCGACCGGATCGAATCATTGCGTATGCAGAGTGACGAGACTGGCATCCTACTGATCATCGCAGGCCAGGTCGATGCCCAGTTTCGCCTTGTCGGGCAGAACAATTACGCACTTTTGCGAAGATTTGCAGACCGCAATAACTACAGAATCCTCCGCTGGCAGGAGGGTACCGCAGCTTGGTACTCCGTGTGCGTCAATTGGGATGTTGAGGAGACAGGTAGACGGACCTTGTTCAGAGATAAACTCTTCCGTAGAGCTCTCTCGGTGGCCATCGACCGTGAAAAGATCAACCAGATTGCATGGCATGGCTTGGGGCGCCCACAAGCTGCAGCGATCACGGACGAATCCTGGCATTTCAGGTCTCCCGAGGGTCAAACTGTTCTGAAGGAATGGATAACCCGCTGGTCACAATATGATCCAGCCCTCGCACATGAATACCTGGATCAGTGCGGCATGAAAGAGCGTGACTCCGAAGGCTACAGAACCTACCAGGGCAAACATTTTCACATCCTCCTGGAGTATTTTGATGATGCGATCGCTTCCGATGAAGCTTATCTGATCTCCAATGACTGGAACAGTATCGGAATCAGAACATTGACACGCCGATCGGTTGGCTCAGACCTGTGGACACGGGTGCGTGGCGGTCAATTCGATATGTATCTCCAGCACAACTCGGAGATGGATCTTTTTAGTTTTCCCGCCTGGGTTTTTCCTACAACTGATATTAACTGGCATCCAAAGACCGGCAAATGGTACATGACAGGTGGAAAGGAGGGTGAAGAACCTGAAGGAGTTATGGCCAAGCTGCTCGAAATATATGAGCGCTGCAAGAAGGAACCCGATCTGGAAAAACGACATCAGCTAGTCCTTGACGCGATACGTCTGCACTTCGAGGAAGGTCCCTTCATGTTGGGGACTTGTGGAAGGCAACCTGATCTCGTAATCACTAAAAGGAATTTTCGAAATGTTCCTGAAACCGGCATCCTCGGACCCCATGCAATCTGCCAGCCTGGATCAAAATGGCCTGAGCAGTTCTTTATCGATCCCTACATGGAATCTTCAGAGGCGATCCAATGATCCCCTTCATCCTTAACCGTCTCCTGGCTTTTGTGCCGATGCTCCTGCTGATATCCATAATTGCTTTTGTCATCATGCAACTGCCTCCTGGAAGTTTTGTGGAGAACCGTATCGCGGAACTTGCGAATATCGGAGGAGACCCGAGCTCCATTGCCCAGATCGATCAGATCAAAGCGCGCTATGGGCTCGACCGTCCTCTCTGGACGCAATATGCGATGTGGATCAAGGGAATCCTTCTGCATGGCGATTTCGGTGAGGCATTCGCCTACAACAAACCAGTCAGCGAGGTTATCTGGAGCTACATGGGATATACTCTGCTCATATCATCTTTGAGTTTCCTTCTCGTTTACCTGATTGCTTTGCCTTTGGGTGTCTATGCCGCAGTACACAGATACGATTGGCAAGGGCATGTGATTAGTGCCTTGAGTTTCATCGGCATGTCATTGCCAGGTTTTCTCCTGGCTCTTTGCCTGCTCGTAGTCGGGATCTTTTATCTTGATCACGCATTCATCGGTATTGTTTCTCCCGAATATCAATTCAAGCCCTGGGATGCAGAGAAAATTTTGGATCTCATGAAGCATCTACCACTGCCTGCTTTAATTGTCGCGGTTAATGGAAGCGCTGGATTAATAAGGATCATGCGAGGAAACCTGATAGATGTCCTTGGTCAGCAGTACATTCGTACCGCGATGGCGAAGGGATTGCCACGTCGGCGTGTAGTAGTCAAGCATGCTCTTCGAATGGCGATCAATCCAATTATCTCGATTATTGGAATGAGCCTTCCATCCCTTTTCTCAGGATCGGCCATTGTCTCAATCGTCCTGAATCTACCCACGGCGGAGTTCTTGCTCTATGAAAGTCTGAAAACACAGGACATGTACCTTGCGGGAGCATTGATTCTCATGCTCAGTCTTATTCTTCTCATTGGAAATCTGATTGCCGATGTCGCTCTGGCCTGGGCTGATCCGAGGATCCGGTATGACTGATGAATGCAGGCCCGAAAAGGTACCATCTGACTTCAATGTGGTTATCGAAAGCGGTCATTCTCCTTTAGCCACTCTAACCGAGCGGCAACGTATCTGGAGGCGATTCCGGCGTTCTCGATTTGGAATCGCCGGGGGAGTGCTGGTCTTACTTCTCTACTCCAGCGCATTATTCGCTGGATTCCTCGCTCCATATGACTACAACA
>CAZORO010000147.1:4839-10642 GCA_964581845.1 uncultured bacterium | reverse complement strand
TCTTTTTCGTGTCTCTGCACTTTGGCGATGCCTGCACCTGCCTGCACCTTTGACCAGGCCAGAAGAACTCTCCGGAAGACGCGGGGAACCGCCCGAGGGGGTCATCTATCCATTCCGAGACCGTTGGACCCCTTTGGAGGAAGAGGCTTGGAGTAAGATTTCAAGAAGCCTCGGGGAAATTGACCGCCTCTGCCGCCAGCAAGGAGCCAGGGTACACATTCTGTTGATCCCGCCGGGAAACCAAGTCTCGCCGGATGCCTGGAGGACCGGGAAACAAGCAATGGGATTCGGACCGGAGGAATGGGTCTCCACTTCCGCTTTCCAGGAAGAGGCTACAGCCCGGGCGCGCCGGTTGGGAATCCCAGTCACCGACCTTCTCCCCCCCTTCCGTGCTCACCCCAACCCAGCCACACTTTACTTTGATGCGGATGGACACTGGACAGCGGAGGGTCACCTTTTGGCGGCCCAGGTCCTCCTTGAGGATGCGAGCATCGAGTGGTTGGCCCCATGATCCGTTCCTTTCTTGTCCGAACCCTGATATTCCCGCTGGCCTCATGGCGTGCGGGAAATGGCTTCTCGGCTGAGTACCGCCTTCTCAGACAATCCCAGTGGTGGCCAAGAGAGAAGCTGTTCGAGCTGCAAAGGGAGAGGCTCTCCGCTCTGCTCCGTCATGCCTTCGAGACAGTGCCTTTCTACAAGGAATGGCTGGGAGACCATAAACTGGATCCCACACGGTTCTACGCGCCGGAGCAACTAGCTGATCTCCCCATCCTCAACAAACAGGAAATTCGTTCGCAAGCCCCGGGAGTCATGGTGTCTACGGGCATCTCCTCGCGCGAACGGATTCCGTACAGCACGAGTGGATCTACTGGGGAACCTTTCCGTTTTTTCACCAGCCAGAAACTGACTGGCTCCAAGATCGCGCGTTACCTGCGAGAGATGAGCGCCTGGGGCATCGAACCAGGGACCCCCTTCATGAAGGTATGGGGCGCGGGACGGGTTCCGGCACCGGGACATGAAGGAGAACGAGATTTCTTCGCCAAGCACATCCTCAGGCGGTATGAGGAGCTGGCATTTGACTTAACCGGGGAACGCGCGGACTGGTTACTCGATGACCTGATCCGGCGCCGGTTACAGGTACTCGAAGCCTACACCAGCGCGGCGGTCTATCTCGCCACACGCGCCTGTGAACGCGGGTTAACTTTCCCCCAGCTCAAAACCGTGGTGGTGTCTGGAGAAACGCTCACCAAGGAACACGCGCGTCTCCTTTCGGAAACCTTCAGCGCACGGTTGATCAATGCCTATGGTAGCCGGGAGTTCGGGAGGATTGCCTTCTCCTGTCCCACAGGGAGTGGTTTGTGCTGGTCCGCCGAGGATTTTTACGCGGAATATCTGGATCTCGAACCGCCGGATCCCAGCGGTCTCAAACGTCTGGTGCTGACCTGTTTCTCCAATACTGCTCAACCCTTCATCCGGTATGACACCGGAGATCTGGTTCATCCAGACAATCAGGATGCCTGTTGTGAAGGACGGGGATTGCCGATGTGGCAGGAGGTGGCGGGAAGGCTCGCGGAGTGTGTAATCACCCACTCAGGGAAACATATCTCAGTTCACTTCTTCACCTTACTGCTGGAGGACATGCAGGACCGGATTCGTCAGTTCCAGGTCGTTGCCAAGGGAAGAGATACCCTGACTTTACTGGTGGTTCCGGGGGTGGATTACGATGAGAGAACGGGCGCGGAGCTCCAGGCACGGATCATCAACCACACAGGGGGGGATATGCATGTGGAGGTTCGAGTGGTGAAGGAGATCCCGGTTTCTGGAGATGGGAAACGGCCCTTACTGAGGAACCTTTAACAAGACAAAGGCTCCCACCACGGTAAGCCGCCCACTCACCGTGGCGGAAGCCAGGACTGCCCCCATGCGGGGGACATTCAGAACTTGGATTTTTCTGGGTAAAAAAAAACAGCGGCAACCTTTAGTACGCCGCGGACTCAAGCTCATCGCAGAGGAAGGAATCCTCCTCCTCGATCCCTTCATGCGTTATTTCCTCTTCCTCGTTGTCCTCAGAGTAGGCGTTCATCTGAGTGACTCGCGCGATCGCACTTTTCAGCTCCCAACAGCTATATGGGTGCTGCAAGACCACCAGATTCCCGTCTTCGGCCAGATCATCCTCCCAGGTTTCTCCTGGCTGGGTAAGGACCACCACAGACACCTCTGGACCGATTTCCTGGAGGTACTCCTCCAAACTCCATTCGGAATCACTGAGGATACCTTCATCCATCACAACCAAGTTGTAGTAACCTTCCTCCAAATCGGCGAGGAGTTGTTCAGGTGAGGTGGCATGGTCAGCATTCCAACCGTGACCAATCAGATAAGTGGAGAGATTTGTGGCTTCGTCGTAGTCGGTAATACCGACAAGCGAATTCATCGACTTAAGGGACATGGGCGGGATCTCCCTTCGAGCTGAATACTATTTTGAAGTAATTTATATCCATTATTCGCTACAGTCAAGACTTTTCCCGAACGCCTTTGCAAGATCCTTTTCTCTCCAATTGGCCCCCATGAACCCCCGCGTGGTTGTGCCGGAATGGACCGGGAATGGGCGAAAAATAAGGGATTTTCTCAAAAAGTTGAGGAATCAACGAGTAGATGAAATCGACAAGACAGCTGAAAAGGCTATCTATGATATTTTGATCTTTATTGATGAATTAAGAGTTATACCTTAATCATATGATATACATGTATCGATAGAAATGATGCATCTCTCAAATTGAATCTATTGCTCAGCTAGATCTCTCATGAGAAGGGGCATTGGCATGTCCTCGTCTTACACCCGAAGGGGAATGTCATATCCCTATGTTTGAAAGACAAGAGATTGGTTTTAAGAGGAGGCCCATGCTAACTCCAGTCTCCATGAAAGGATGGAGGCCAAGGATTGGGATGAGATAGATCCAAGGAAAATGGTTCTGGACCAGACTCTTGTGGAAAGGCAAGATACGAACACTTTTCAAACCTGATCCCAGGAGGATAGAACCATGGAACCCACAAAAAAAGCGTTGTCATTGCTTGAGGAATTCAAAGCGTTTGCTCTCAAAGGGAATGTGGTGGATCTGGCCATTGGTGTGATTATTGGAGGAGCCTTCGGCAAGATTGTGGACTCGCTTGTTAAAAATGTCCTAATGCCCCTGGTCGGAGTGATCCTGCCGGGCGAGCAGGGATACCTGGGTTGGAAACTGGTCATTGGCGCGAAGGAAATCCCATACGGGCTTTTCATTGGCGAAGTTGTGAATTTTCTGATCATCGCCCTGGCATTGTTCATTTTCATTGTGAAGTTCCTGGGGTGGATTATGCGTACCAAGAAGGAGGAGGAGGTTGTAGCCCCTCCACCACCATCGCGTGAAGTGGAGCTGCTGACCGAGATCCGGGATGCACTGAAAAAGGCATAAAGGTTTCTTGTCGTCCCTAGGAGATTGGGCAACAGACAAGTTTCATCAAAAGGCCACTGGAGTAGCGAATTCATTCGCTTGGGGACATGAAGATGTGAAAAGGTGGGTGCGACACCCCGCGAATGAATACGCTACTCCGGCGATGGTCTGCCAAACAGCATAGGCGGCGCGGAACCTGGAAGTTCCTCCTGTCCTCCTCAAGCCCGCTCATACCGAGTAGCATTCCCTCCTTGTGTTCAGGCAGAGTTTTGATGCGTGTCAGCCGAGCCACAATCGATTCGAAGACCAAGGAGTTCAATCTTGTCCCGCCCTGTAAAAGCTATCACCTTTGATCTTTGGGATACTCTGTTCGTGGATGACTCGGATGAACCCAAGCGTGCCGCCCAAGGGCTACGTCCCAAGTCCGCGGAACGTCCCTATTGTGTCTATGAGTCCCTCAGGCGTCATCAGGATATCCCCTATGAGAAGGTTCTGCTGGCGCACAAGGTGACCACGGCGGCTTTTAACAAGGTCTGGCATGACCAGCATATCACCTGGACGGTGCGTGACAGGCTGTCGGTGTTGTTCAAAGGTCTCGAGGTCAGCTTGCCGGATGATGAACTCTTTGAGTTGGTGAGGTATCTGGAGAACATGGAGCTAGTGATCCAGCCCGATCCCATTCCAGGTGTGCGGGAGGCTTTGACCGAGCTCAAGAAGGAGTACCGCCTCGCGATCATCTCTGACGCCATCTATTCTCCCGGAAGGGCATTGCGGGAGTTATTGCGTGGAGCGGGGTTGCTGGAGTTCTTTGATGTGTTCATCTTCTCGGATGAAATGGGTTTCTCGAAACCCGATCCACGTGTCTTTACCATAGCGGCGGAGAAGCTTGGTGTTCCCATCGAGAACATCGTGCACATCGGAGATCGTGACCACAATGATGTCAAAGGTCCGCACCAGCTCGGTGCCCGCGCGGTGCTGTTTACCGCCGCCAGAGATCGCGACAAGGGGATCACCACCGCGGATGCGATCTGTGAACGTTATGCGGATCTGCCAGGGATCATACGGGTGTTGGAGGGGTGATGGTTTGTAGTTCAACCTTTAGGTTGGGGGAACAGCTGGGGCAGGAGTTGAACTCTTGCCCCAACTGTTTACTCCAAACAAGACAACCTAAAGGTTGAACTCCAAGCGAAACATTTGGGAGGAAGGACGAATGACTTTGGATTTGCGTTTTTTGATTGTGGATGGTTATGCCAAGGCCAGCCGTTGCGAGCTGGAGGATGCGGGATGCTCCACCGCGAGCGACCTGTTTAAGGGATTGCTGGAGCGCTACGCGCCAGGCTGTAGGGTCGACATGACCTTCCCCTCCGATGACGACAAGTACTCCTTACCAAAAACAGAGATTGAGAAGTACCAGGGGGTGGTCTGGACTGGCTGCAATCTGACGATCTATGACGAGGAAGATGCACGGGTTACCCGCCAGATCGCGATCTCACGCGATGTCTATGAAGTGGGGGTTCCGCAATTCGGGAGCTGCTGGGCGATTCAGATGGCAGTCGTGGCGGCGGGTGGGGTGGTTAAGGCTCATCCCAGGGGGCGCGAGATGGGATTGGCCCGGAAGATCCTGCTGACTCCGGAGGGACGTTCCCATCCAATGTATGAGGGCAAGCCCATGGTTTTCGATGGTTATATCTCTCATGACGATGAAGTCACTCACATTCCCGCAGGTGCCCTAATTCTTTCGGGGAACAGTTATACAAGGGTGCAGTCCATCGCGGTCCGATACCGCAACGGAGCTTTCTGGGCCACGCAATATCACCCCGAGTACAACCTGAAGGAGATCGCACGGCTGGTTTATTGCCGTGCCGATAAACTCATCAAACGGGGTTTTTTCAAGGATCGTGACGCCATGCAGATTTATGTGGACCAGATGATGGCGCTTTTCCAGGAACCGGACCGCAAGGATCTACGCTGGGCCTTGGGCATCGATGACGATGTACTCCGGGATGAGGTCCGTCACTGCGAGTTCATCAACTGGATTCGGAAGCTGGTGGTTCCCCGGTTGGCGGGAGCATAGGCTCAGCAGCCGGTTCACACCTCAGCAGCTGAAGCAGCTGGTCCAGGAGTTGCGCTCAGGGACGAGCTGAAAGGGTATTATCGAAGCAGTCATCACGGAAATGGAAAGAGAGGTTTGATCTCCTCCAGCGCCTCATAATCCGTATGGTCCAGGATCATCGGGGTGACCGAGATTCCCCCCGCGAAGACAGTTTCAACATCGCTTCCGGAACGTGCCATGCGTTTGTGGTAGGGGCCACAATAAGAAAGCCCTTCGGGGTCTTCTTTATGAATTTCGTAATCCACCGCCAGTGGATCGACTG
>CAZORO010000147.1:4277-4829 GCA_964581845.1 uncultured bacterium | reverse complement strand
CTCTCCCCATGAGGGGAAATTGACATTCCAGAAGCCTTCCCCCTTCTCAAGCACCTTCGGGATGAGCCACTCCAGAATCGGTTTTGCCCAACTTGCGGTCCTTACCCAATCCCGCGTTCCATCCTTGCTGGTCAACTGTGAAAGGGCGATCGCGGGACACCCTAGCGCGACTGCCTCACGCGCCGCGGCCAATGTCCCCGAATAGAAGGCATCCACCCCTAGGTTTGCCCCGCCATTGATCCCCGCGAGAACCAAGGGTTTCTTTCCCTCGAAAAGGTCCAGCCCCACAATCCCAACCCGCGAACAATCTGCTGGGAAGCCATCCACCACGACACCCCTCATGCCATCCAACGCAAAGGGAACCACCTTGATCGCCTGCTTCGGATCCACCGTGGCGGCATGGCCGCGTACCGACCAACCTTTCAACGGCGCGGCCACCTGGACATTGGTATAACCAAGATCTTTGACACAGTCCCATAGGGTCTTTATCCCTGGGGCGTCATAACCATCTTCATTGGTGAGAAGTATCGGGGTTTTCAAGAAAGGGCTCCT
>CAZORO010000147.1:0-4267 GCA_964581845.1 uncultured bacterium | reverse complement strand
ACCCGACAGAGCGGGTCCCTCCATGGAGGGACGCATTCCATTGCGTCCCGAATCGATTACGTCCCGAAACCATTGCGTCCACGTGGCCACTCACCAAGTTGAATCGTGGATAAATGCGGAAAAAATGGAGGAGTTGGATAACGAACCATTAACTCTATCGAGTCTGCCTGGATTCAGCGGAATCTTTTTCCATGTTCTCCCACCTTTTCCAAGAATTCCACGATTCAACATGAAGGTCTAGGGAATGTGGGAATATCTCCTGCCCACCCCGGCACAGGCGCCTCAACCTTCACCCTTTCTTCAGACACCGGATGCGAGAACTCCATCCTCCAGGCATGAAGGGTGATTTCGGGTTCGCATGAAGGACGTGCCCGTTTGCTTCCATACAAGGGATCTTTGACCAAGGGATGCCCTATCGAGGCCAGGTGGACCCGGATCTGGTGGGTCCGTCCAGTCAGCGGTTCACAGGTGATCAAGCTTCTCTCTCCACGGAGAGAGACAAACTTGAACAAGGTCCTGCTAGGGAGACCTCGTCCGGCTGGAGCAATCCGGAAAGCCCCCTTCCTGGCCTTTTCTAAAGGCTTCTCGACTAGGATCTCCATCCATTCGGGAACCCCCTCCACCAGCGCGAGATAGGTTTTATGGACCTCGCCATGTGAAAACGCGCGGGAGAGTTGTGCACGAGCTGCTTGTGACCGTGCGATCAGCAGCAATCCGCTAGTGCCCTTGTCGATCCGGTGGACAAAGAGGGGAGCCTCACCGAACTGCTGTTCGTAGAGGTCTCCAATAGATACAGTTCCCGTGTTGTCTTTCAGCACCGCAATCCCAGAAGGTTTGTTGAGCACCCGGAAGGAGGGTTCCTCGGTGACCACTTGCAGAGTTGGGGTGCTCAATGAGGTGTTACCTTCACTTCAATGGAGTCCGGGCTGGGGCCATGGGTAAACTCGACCACCTGGGTCTTGAAACGGAAGCAGGCCACATCCGGAGGACCAAGGAAGGGTTTCAGTTTATTGGCCACCTCTGGGCTCCCGAAGTCATCAACAACCAGCCAGTCTCCTGGTAGGGGTGACTTCGAGTACTGTTCAAGGAGCCGTTTCGAGATCACACAGGTGGCCCCCTCGGCGGCCCGTTCACACACCGCTGCAAAGGTGGTCGCCGAAAGGGCATGGCCGCAGACAATCAGGCAGTCCACATGAGCGAGATGTTCCTTTCCCACTCTGTGATCAAACACCGCCACGCTATCGATGGGGACAAAGAAGTCTCCTACCCCATCGGGATAGACAAAGGGATTGTTGGTGCTGATCGCTCCTGGGAGAGTCTTTCCATGAGTTAGAATGGACCACACCTGAAGCCATTCGGAGGCAGCCTTATCGAGGGGCATCTCCCGGTTGCCGAGGAGACGGTTCCGCGAAGCCGCCTCCCCATGTCCTGGTCCCTCAAAGAACTGCCCCCAGCCACCATCGGGCAGACGGATAACCGCCACCTTGGGGTCATACTCCCGCCAGTTGATGTATCTATGATGCGCGGGGACATAGTTTTTGAAGAAATCTTGAACGATTCGTCCGTGGTTCGTGAGCTCGTAGTGTTGGGTATCCCGCCAGGTGAGCAGCGATCCCGCCGGGCTGGCTTGAGGGTAACGGGGTTCCTTGCCGTGGTAGTCGAGGTTCTCGACATACAGCCGTTCCGCACCGAGCCAATAGCCCATCATCAAGGCGGAACGGAGCGCTTCGGGCGAGTGCCCTGGATACTCGGCCCGATTCCAGAGATCCGGTGAGGCTGAGAAGGTGATTCCTTCTTCCTGGTACTGCACTGCCGCACCCAAAGCCACAGAAAGAACCACTGAACTGAAGCCTTCCTTAAGGAGCTTAGGGGCGATGTCCCACCCCGCCCGTGCAAAGAGGTGGAACAGGTCCGGCCAGACTTGCTCGGTTTGGAGATGGACCCTGTCTTGGTAATGCTCCTCCCGGATGCGGCGGCATTCCGCTACCAGCTTCTCGTAGGCCTCCTCCAAGGGCATCCCGTGGGTGTTGATCAGGAAGGGTTGGTCATAGGTGGCGTGTGGATAATCCGAGAATTTGTTATTCGAGAGCAGCATGTGCTCGCATTCATCGTAGACAATACCCTGGAACGAGAGCGGCTTCGGTACGATGGGGGGAAGGATTGGATTGAGCCAATCCATACGCAGATCCCAACGGTGGATGCCGCCGGGGTGTTCGAACTCATTGACACCTGGCGTGATCTCCAACCGCGAAACGAAGTTGGGCATCTCCACATTGAGCATGTACTGGAGCCCATGTGCCCGCATCCCCTGATCGATAGACTCAAGGCGCTTGCGGGTCAGATCTGAGTTCTTCTCCCTTGCGTGACTGACC
Organism: uncultured bacterium; assembly: GCA_964581845.1. Classification (GTDB taxonomy): domain Bacteria; phylum Hinthialibacterota; class Hinthialibacteria; order OLB16; family OLB16; genus OLB16. The sequence continues at coordinate 1,895 of CAZORO010000147.1, read as the reverse complement.
GGAAAAAAATGATAGACCACCAGCTTCGCGCCAAGGTCATCCAAGGCCCGGAAGAAGGGTTCATGGTTCCAGTCTTCGAGTCCGGATTGGGGGATGAATCCACCGGCATTGTCGATGCCAAGGAGGACAGGGATGGGAGGCTTGTCTTCGGTAATGGCCCACATTTCTGTCATACCGGTGAAACACATCAACATGATCACAGAAGATCGCATCAGCTCCTCTCCTTCTCTTCAGTGATCCTCCAATACACCTCCTCCAACCGGTCGACGGTCCAATTCCATGTATAGGGTTGTACCGCTGAGGCCGCTGCTCTTCCCATCGTCTCAAGATCCGCTGAGTACAGCGCCTCCTCCAGGCAACGGCTGTATGCGGGGATATCGTTACAGTCCTTCAAGACCCAGCCGGTTTTTCCATGCTCCACAAAATCCGCCGCACCGACACTCTTTGTGGTGAGGACTGGGCAACCGCAAGCCATCGCCTCCGGGATGACATTCCCATAACCATCAAAGAGCGAAGCCAGAACCACCAGGTCAGCGGCGGCATAGAGACGCTCAATCACCGGCTCACGTCCCCGGAAAACGACCTTGCCGGTCAACCCAAGCTGCGAAACCAAACCCTCCCAGCGCGAGGGTGGATCATTCCCGGCGATGGCGAGCAACCCAGCGAAGGGCGGTTGCACCCCCGCGAGAGCCTGCAGCAGTTGAGGTAAGCCCTTCCTTAGTCCATCGGTCCCCACGAAGACGAGTAAGGGAACCTCCCCCCTCTCCTTGCGGGAGAGGGGGGCAGGGGGGGTGAGGTCTTTCAAAGGGGGGGCGAGGTCTTTCAGTCCAAGCTCTCTCCTCATCTCCGTGCGATACTTCTCACGCATTCCCAGATTAAGCCGCTCTGGATCGATCCCATTCGGGATGACCAGGAAACGCTCCTGGGGCACCCGGTAATGCCCCACGATCTGCTCACGCTCCATCTGGGTGAGCGCCACCACATAACGGTAGTTCCCCGGTTTAAAGACCTGTTTCTCCACCCACAGATTGGTAGCATGGCGTGGATTGAGACAGAGCCTGTTCAAGGAAGTGTTTGGGTACCTTGTGCGCAACCAGTTGATCTGTAGTCCGCCTCCATTCCAGAAGAGGTCGCTTGGGTAGGCTTGAGTCATGGCATGGACCACATCAAACTTGATCCCGGAATGATCTACCTCACGCGGGGCATTGCACGCGAAGGAGAGAATCTTGAGCGGCGCCCACAGGCGGATCATCGGAACATGGTGGATTGTCAGACGGGGATTGGGTTCCCCCTCAACATCATTCACAAAGAGATGGACCTCATGCCCACGACCCACCAGCGAGGTGGAAAGCCTGACTAGGTCATATTCCCCGCCTCCCCGTTGAAGGGAATACCGCTTCATCAAGAGGGCAATTCGCATGATTGCTTTGTTCAGTACCGGACCTCCACGGTCCCCTGTTGTCCACCCAGCGCCTTCACCCATAGCCAGTCGCTGTCGCCCGAATGGGAGTTTTCGAACTCCGCTTTCTGGCCGTTGAATGAGGCGCTCTGAACCTTCTTCCCCGGGGGGATCGGTCCAAGACGGAGGCTGATTCGTTCCACTGGACGCTCAAGGTTGAAGGTAAAAGACTGCCCATCCTCCTTGCGATCATAGGTGTGCCGGCAGAGTTGCCTGCTCGCTCCAGTCAGTACCGGGAACTTGTCCACGGCCATATGAGTCCATGAGGATGGGTAACGCGGTACAAAACGCAGATGCTCCGGGTTGTTGTCATCGAAGCCCAGCATCAAGCGGAGAGCCTTGGTACTCTCGCCCACATGCACATCTTGGCCCATGTAGCCATTGACTGGTAAATAGTACTCGCCTGAGCGATGAACGATGATTCCCTCCGGTCCGG
>CAZORO010000146.1:2505-10669 GCA_964581845.1 uncultured bacterium | reverse complement strand
AGGGAGTCTCGTTTTTATGTTATGAAAGGAAGTAATCCATGAACAAGAATGGCAACGGAGCCAGTCAGGAACCACCACGCTCCGCCCTCGATCATATCAACTTTGCAGGTCATTTTCCAAACTCGCGGAAGGTCTACATCCAAGGGCATCTCTTCCCGGATGTGAGGGTTCCGATGCGCGAGATCTCCCTTTCACCCACTCAATCGGTAAATCCAGGGACACCCGACGAGATCAACCCGCCAGTTGTTGTGTATGACACCAGCGGACCTTACACCGATCCGGCCTACATGGCTGATGTTCAGAAGGGACTGCCCAGACTCCGCCAGGATTGGATTCTGGCACGAGCTGATACCGAGGAAACAGGGAACCATACCAATCAGCCTACAGATAATCCGCAACGCGAGAGATATACAGAGATCGGCCTTCAACGTTTCCCAGGGCTGGAAAGAAAACCTTTGCGCGCCAAGCCGGGAAAATGTGTCACCCAGATGCATTATGCCCGTAAGGGCATGATCACTCCCGAGATGGAATTCATCGCCATCCGTGAGAACCAGATGCGCGAGGAGATGCTGGAACGGATGGCGAAGGTGGGAGTCCCCATGCGCCCACAACATCCTGGGCAAGACTGGGGTGCGGCCATCCCCGCTGTGATCACTCCCGAGTTTGTCCGCGATGAGGTGGCTCGTGGACGCGCCATCATCCCCGCCAATATCAACCACCCCGAATCGGAGCCGATGATCATCGGACGCAACTTCCTGGTAAAGATCAACTCGAATATCGGTAATTCGGCCACCACCTCCAGCATCGAGGAGGAGGTTGAGAAGATGATGTGGTCGGTGCTGTGGGGTGCCGACACGGTCATGGATCTCTCGACCGGAAAGAGCATCCATGAGACACGCGAGTGGATCCTGCGCAACTCACCTGTTCCCATTGGAACAGTTCCAATTTATCAAGCGCTTGAGAAGGTCAATGGCAAACCGGAGGACCTGACCTGGGAAATCTTCCGCGACACCTTGATCGAACAGGCGGAGCAAGGGGTGGATTACTTCACCATCCACGCCGGGGTGTTGTTACGTTATGTCCCCCTGACCGCTAATCGTGCCACCGGGATTGTCTCACGCGGGGGTTCGATCCTGGCCAAGTGGTGCTTGGCGCACCATCAGGAGAACTTTCTCTACACCCACTGGCGGGAGATCTGCGAAATCTGCGCGGCCTATGACATCGCCTTCTCAATCGGCGATGGGCTGCGTCCCGGTTCCATCGCGGATGCCAATGATGAAGCCCAGTTCGCGGAGCTCTACACCCAGGGCGAACTGACCCGTATCGCGTGGGAGTATGATGTCCAGGTGATGAACGAGGGACCGGGGCATATCCCGATGCATATGATCCAGGAGAACATGACCAAGCAGCTGGAGTGGTGCGGCGAGGCTCCCTTTTACACCCTTGGACCGCTGACCACCGACATCGCGCCGGGGTATGACCATCTCACCAGCGCCATCGGTGCGGCCATGATCGGCTGGTATGGCACCGCGATGCTCTGTTACGTAACCCCCAAGGAGCATCTCGGGCTGCCGGATAAGGAGGATGTCAAGGCGGGAGTCATCGCCTACAAGATCGCCGCTCATGCGGCGGACCTCGCCAAGGGACACCCCGGCGCGCAGCTCCGCGATGATGCACTCTCCAAGGCGCGTTTCGAGTTCCGTTGGGAGGATCAGTTCAACCTTTCGCTCGATCCCACCACCGCGCGGAGTTTCCATGACGCCACCCTGCCCTCTCAGGCCGCCAAGCTCGCGCATTTCTGCTCGATGTGCGGCCCGCATTTTTGCTCGATGAAGATCACTCAGGATGTCCGCGACTACGCCGCCCAGAAGGGGCTCTCCGAGGAGGAGGCTCTCAAGGCGGGCCTGGAGGAGAAGGCCCATGAGTTCACCTCCAAGGGAGGAGAGGTGTACTCGAAGGTTTAGCGAATTTTACTGGGGAAACCTGACGGTTTCCATGACATAGATCGTCATTTTCAGGGCTTTACAGTAGGTGTCTTGCCATGAAGACTTTTCCGCCTCACTTGAAATCCGACAGTTGGGTCCTTGGCCGGAGGATTACCCAACATATTGGGACTACTACCCCATGGAGAAGGAGGGGAAGTCAGGGAAGTGTTAACAAGGGGTGATTGAATCACCCATTGACTAATGGTGCGCCCACTGGATGCCCTCGATGGTTCTGCCGATTGGATGATGATGGATCGGCTGTAAGAAGGGTTGTCACGACTGCACTTCGCTTGTTATATTGAAGTATAACTCTTGACGGGGGTGCCACATATGCACACCACCAATCTGCGTAAGGTCGGCGGTTCCATTATGCTTGCTGTCCCGCCTGCGCTTCTCGATATTCTGCAACTTGGGGCGGGAGCCAAGGTCGGTTTGGCCATCGATAACGGCCGTCTTGTAGTCGAGCCGCAGACCCGGCCGCGCTATACGCTTGATGAGCTTCTGGCCCAATGCGACCCGAACACGGACTTGTCCACCGAGGATCGTGAATGGCTCGACGCCCCGCCTGTCGGGAATGAGCTTCTTTAATGGAACGCGGCGATATCTACCTCGTTTCGCTCGACCCGGCTTCCGGCCACGAGCAGCAGGGAACGCGCCCGGTGCTGGTCGTGTCACCGAGTGCGTTCAATCGGCTAACCCGAACTCCCATCGTCCTACCGATCACCACCGGGGGCAACTTCGCCCGGACGGCGGGCTTTACTGTTTCGCTGATGGGCGCGGGAACCCACACCACCGGAGTCGTGCGCTGCGATCAACCCCGTGCCCTCGACATCGATGCGCGCCACGGCCGCAAGCTGGAAAGTGTTCAGCCCACCATCATGGACGAAGTGCTGGCCAAACTAGCGACCTTGTTCGAGTAGAAAAAAGAGCGGAGACTTTGCGCTGAACCTGTTTTGCCAAAGAACAGGTGACCCTTGCGTAATCAGCGTGCAGGAAGTGGCATGAACTGGTGCGGATGGAACCAAAGGTGTTCCCGCCACGATGGAAATGAATATCGGGGTTAGAGTATCAGGCTGCCACACTTTTTTTGTATATTTTTGGAGAGGTATTTCCTTACAGCGAGGTTCTACTCTGGCCACCTTCTTTGAGAACACTCACCTCTCACTCAAACAAACTGGAAGCCGAGACCGCCAAGGATTTCCCGGTCCTGTTGACTCAGATTCCCACCTGATACGTTGAAATTCCTGAACTCCCTTCGGATGGGGTATTCCTTGCGCAATCGGTCAAAGGCTGGACCGCGTTCTTCCGGGGGCAGATCGAGGATACCTCTCATACGCAGGTGGTCCTCCTCAATGGGATAGGCTTTCAGGATGGCTTCGTGGACAGCGGAGAGACCACTGCCTGAAACCGATATGGGGGCAGCGGAATGTTCAGATCCGAGCAACTCATTCCATTTCAGTGGCACTCCCAAGTGACCTGCCACTGCTTCCGCCATCATCCGTGTCCCCGCGATCTTACCATCATAAGAGTATCCCGCGATGTGCGGAGTCCCCAAGGTCACTCTCGCGAGAAGGTCTGGATCTGGATTGGGTTCATGTTCCCAGACATCCAGGATGGTGGCTCCCAGCCTTCCCTTCTCTATATGGCGAAGCAAAGCTTTATTATCCACCACCGCCCCACGTGCGGTATTGATCAGAACAGCACCTTCACGCAAGAGGTTGAGCTCCCTCTCCCCCGCCAAATGATAGGTCGGAAAATCACCCTTGCGGGTGAGAGGTGTGTGAAAGGTCACAATATCCGAGGCCATAAGGAGCTCGTCTAATGAAACAAAGGAGCCCCGCCCTTCCCGCTGCTCGCGTGGAGGGTCATTGAGGAGAACAATAAGCCCAAGCACTGAAGCTCGTGCCTGGACACGCGATCCCACATTTCCTACACCCACGATGCCAAGGGTTAACCTCATCCCGCCGGCCCCCTTCTCCCAATCGCACGTACTCGTGCGATGCAAGAGGGACAAGGGGGAGCTGACAGTCCCCTCTCCCTGCGGGAGAGGGGATTTAGGGGTGAGGTTGGTGACCTCAAGGTACATCAACGCGGCAGTAACATACTCCGCCACCGAGGTGGCATTGCTACCCGCCGCATCCGCGAAGGTGATTCCAGCTTCCCGCAAGTAAGAGAGGTCGATATGGTCGGTTCCAATCGTCGCGGTTCCCACAAAACGGACCGGAGTTCCTGAGAGGAGAGCACGATCCACCCGAGTCACCGAGCGGACAATCAAGACCTCGACCCCCTCAAGGAGTTCCGGAACAATTGATCTTCCAGGAGCCAGGGTGACCTCCCCGAACTGAGAGAAGACTTCACGGGCATAAGGGATGTTTTGGTCAACAAGAATACGCATGGGAGTGGGGGATTGGTTGATCTCGCATTTGGGCTAAGGCGAAATCCACCCCCCACCCTAACCCTCCCCTGCAATGGGGGAGGAGGAAAAGAGACTCCCTCCCCCCTTGCGGGGGAGGGTTGGGGAGGGACTAGACTCACCAGATTGTTCCAAGAACGATTCTAGAGTCGAGTCTCTCTGTAAAAGAATCAAGACCGGAAGGGTGATTCACAAGCGGGACGTTTCCGTTGACACCTGAAGAACCCCCCCTATAATTTTAACCCGATAATCTTTGGTAGAATCCGAGGTGGTATGATTACAGATCAGCTCTACAACTACCTGTTGAGTGGACTGAGTTTTGTCCTTGTTCTCGGCATCGCGGTCATGGTTCATGAGGCGGGACACTTCGTCCTTGCCCGCCTTTCCGGTATCCGTGTGGAAAAGTTCTCCATCGGCTTTGGACGTGCATTGATGAGTTTCAAGCGTGGTGGCACTGAGTACATCATTGCTCCTATTCCGATGGGAGGATATGTCAAAATGGCGGGAGACAATCCCGCCGAAATCACCGGAAAGCCGGATGAGTTCTACTCAATCTCTCCATGGCGGCGGATCCCCACCGTGGTGGCAGGACCTGGAGCCAACATCCTGGGAGCCTTTCTGATCTTCTTCGGTTTGGCCTTCCTTTTCGGTAAATCTTATGATTACAACATCGTTGGAACAGTCATCCCTGGAAGCATCGAAGACCAGGCGGGTCTTAAACCCAATGACACACTACTGTCCGTGGATGGCGAGAAGGTAGAAACCTGGAGCCAGTTTTGGGATGAGATCGACAAGGCCCGTGAGAACAAGACACAAGCGGTCAACCTTGAGGTTCAGCGTGGAACGGAAATCTTGAACCTTGTATTGCCCATCTCCAAGGAGGCAACGGACCAATGCCTGGTACTCGGTTTCTCCGATCCGGTGGGCCCCGCCTTCGAACTGGGCATTAAGGAGGGAGACCGGGTCATTTCGGTGGATGGAAAGCAGCCTCGTACATGGACCGAATTTCGTGAGACGACCAGAAATTTGTGGGAGGAAACCCCCTCCGGCCCATTGGCGAAGACAGTCACTCTCTCCTGGCAGACGGTTTCAGGGGAGGTGAAGTCGGCCTCCATCACACCCGTCCTTATCCGTGATGCTACAGGCAACACGGTGGCATTGTTCGGACTGCCACAAGCCGTCCCAGGCATCACCCCCAAGATCCCACCCATTGTCGAAAGGGTCTCACGCGGTTTCCCCGCCTCTGAAGTAGACATCCAACCAGGCGCTCAGATCATTTCGGTGAATGGAAAACTTGTCGATAACACAGACCAGATCGAGAAGGTGGTTTTGTTCTCTTACACCATTCCGGAAGGCCAAGGCGCCAAGGATGCTGTCCCTGTTCCGGTGGATTTGACATGGAGAAATCCTGGCAGCGAAAATGTCCAAAGCGCCCAATTGACACCTGTGATTGAAGTCACCGCCATGCCCAGCGAGATCGGGTTTCAATCAGCCAAAGAGGTTCCACTGACAAGACTTGGTATCACCTTCGAGGAACCATCACAACCTCTCGATCTGTTGGGCAGTGTTGCCGAAGGCGCCAGGGGAACCCTGAAGGCTTGTGTAGAGACATGGTTTGTCTTGAAAGGCCTTATCACCGGTCAAGTCAACCACCGGCTGATTGGAGGACCAGTGGCCATCCTTCAAATCTCAGCGCGATTCGGAAAAGAAGGTCTACGCAAGCTCTTTTGGTTTTGCGCGGTCTTGCAGGCCAACCTGGCCTTACTCAACCTGTTGCCAATTCCCATCCTGGATGGCGGCCACCTGGTGGTGGCTCTGTGCGAGGGGATGAGCCGCCGGACCTTATCGTTGAAAGCACGAGAAGCCATTCAGTATGCCGGCCTGGTGATTCTCATTCCGCTGTTTGTCTTTGTTTTTTATAACGACTTCGACCGCCTGGGGTTGTTCAACTGGATTAAGGAGTTGGTTTCTTGAGTCTGCTCGTCCGTTCTTCCGAAGCGTTTTCTCCAACACTCCGAGAAATCCCGAAAGAAGCCGAGGTTGCCAGTCATGTCCTGATGCTGCGTGCCGGGATGATGCGCATGGTCTCGGCGGGGCTTTACATCTACCTGCCGCTGGGATTGAGGGTTATCCAAAAGGTCTCCAACATCATCCGGTATGAGATGAATGCCTCCGGGGCTCAGGAAATCCTCATGCCCACGCTGCAACCGGATGTGCTCTGGAAGCAGTCCGGACGTTGGGATGCCATGGGTCCGGAGCTCATGCGTCTTACCGACCGGAATGACCGTGAGTTTGTCCTTGGCCCCACCCATGAGGAGATTATTACCGATCTGGTGGCTGGCTCCGTGACCTCCTACCGTGAGCTACCCAAAAACTTGTATCAGATACAGACCAAGTTCCGCGATGAAACCCGTCCCCGCTTCGGTGTCATGCGGGCGCGGGAGTTCATCATGAAGGACGCCTATTCTTTCGACCGGAATGAGGAGGATTGTGATCGCAGCTATTGGATCATGTACCATGCCTATGAACGGATTTTCGCACGCTGCGGGCTCGATACACGTGCTGTCTCAGCGGACACGGGGTTAATCGGTGGCAAATACTCCCATGAATTCATGGCGCTGGCGGAAGCGGGCGAGGCTGAGATCGCGGTCTGTGAGGGAACACCCTATGCGGTGAACCTGGAAATCTGCGCCACCCTGCCCCCTCCACCCATGAAACAAATGGGGCCTGCCCCCGCGCTTAAGACGGTTGATACTCCTAACAGCACCACCATCGAGCAAGTGACCCAGTTGCTTGGAAAACATCCCGAGGATCTGGTGAAGACCCTCCTATTCAAATCTGGAGACAAGGTCATCGCAGTGCTGGTGCGCGGAGACCGGGATGCCAATCCGGTCAAGGTCAGCCGGGAGCTTGGTTCCTTGGTGGACTTAGCGGATGCGGCTACAGTCGAGCAAATGACCGGCGCGGCGGTGGGGTATGCTGGGCCTGTGGGGCTCGATCCTTCCGTGGAGATCTGGGCCGATCATGAGATCACTGCCATGCCGGAGATGGTGACCGGTGCAAATCAGAGTGGAAAGCATCACCTGCATGTGGTGATGGGACGGGATTTCAAACCCACCAAAGTCCTCGATCTGCGCTGGGCTGTCGCCGGAGACCATTGCGAGGCGGCCCCGGAGAAGACTATCCAGATTGTCCGGGGGATCGAGGTTGGTCAGGTATTCAAGCTGGGAATCAAATACAGCACCGCCCTACAAGCCAATTTTCAGGATGAGGATGGCACCCAAAAGCCGATGATTATGGGGTGCTTTGGGATTGGCGTCACCAGAACTGTGGCGGCGATTATCGAGCAACATCATGATGAGAAAGGAATCATCTGGCCCGCCACCGTGGCACCCTATGATGTGCATGTACTCTCACTGGGTGCGCACATCGGGGGAGTCGTCCGGGCCTGCGGTCGGCTGGCGGAGGAACTCACCGAGGCGGGTTTGGATGTGCTTTATGATGACCGCGCGGAACGTCCAGGGATGAAATTCAAGGATGCGGATCTGATTGGGCTTCCTCTCCAAGTATCGATAGGGCAGAAATCCCTTGAAAAGGGAGTGTGTGAGCTCACTTTTCGAGCCACTGGGGTTCGAGAAGAAATTCCTCTGGAAAACGCTGTGAATGTAGTAAAATCGTATTGGGGAAAAGAAATAAAAGATTGGGCCAATAAACTAGTGGGCTGAACCGTTCTGTAGCGGCAGGAGTATAAATAATATGTCCTTTC
>CAZORO010000146.1:0-2495 GCA_964581845.1 uncultured bacterium | reverse complement strand
TGGGAGGCGCAACTGTCGTTGAGGTGACCGGTGAGCTGGATGTGGCCAATGCCACCGAACTGGCTAAACACCTGAATGATGTCTTTAAGAAGTTCCCGAAGAAAGTCATTCTGGACCTCGATGGAGTCGGATATATGGCCTCCAGCGGATTAGCGATGCTGGTTTCAGCGCTCAGAAAATCCCGTGAGATGCGGGTTGATTTTGGTGTTTGTGGTCTCTCACCGATTGTCCGTCAATCAGTCGAGGTGACCGCTCTGCATGAGATCCTTCCCATTTACACGGATCTTAACGATGCTCTGCGAAGAATGAACTAGGTTTGTCCCTCCCCACCCCTCTTGCCTACCTTACCCAGGAAAATTCAATCTTCCCTACCCTCCACCACCCAACCCTCCCACACGATAGGGGAGCAGCCAAAGAAGCATTGAGTAGTTTCCACTTCCCTCCATGATAAGGTAAGGTCAACCACCCAAGCGAAGGGAGTGTAACTGTGCGATTCGATTGTGTGATCCCCCTTTTCCTCCTCCTTTTTGTTCCGGTTTACGGTTCAGCCGAAGAACCAAGGATCAATTTGGCGGATGCCACATTGTTGATTGAAGCGGACGATTTGATCCAGGGAGTCCAAGTGGCCGGTAAGGTTCTCAGCGAGGAAATCGAGAAACGCACTGGTAGGAAGATGGTCACCACGAAGGAGTGGCCAACAGGAGATAAACCTGTCATTGTGATCACCCCGCCGGAGGCAACCGGGATCCTAGGACATCCCCTTCCGGTTCCTACAGATCGCGCTCCACAACCAACAGCGCCAGAGGGATTCCGTGTCTGTGTTCAAAGCGGTCCACCTCCCGTGGTGTGGATCATCGGAAAGGAATCACGCGGTTGTCTTTACGGTGTGGGATGGGTTCTGAGGCAGATGCTCTGGGGGAAGGACGCCGCAGTCATTTCAGCTGGTGTGGATTTCTCCACTTCACCTGTCCAACGGATCCGGGGCCATCAACTTGGATACCGCGCGACCGCTAATAGTTGGGATGCCTGGACTCCTGAACAGTTCGATCAGTACATCCGTGAACTGGTCATCTTTGGCGCCAACGCCATCGAGAACATCCCTTTCCAGGATTCCGCTCCCTCTCCTTTAATGAAGCACTCACGCGAGGAGATGAATATCCGGCTCAGTGAAATCTGCGTCAGGTATGACATCGATCACTGGATTTGGACACCGGCCACTTATCCGCTCCAAAACCAGAAGGAGCGGACAGATGCCCTCGAACGGCATGAGGCTTTCTATGCCAAGTGTCCTCGTTTGGATGGAGTCTTCTTTCCAGGCGGAGATCCGGGAAACAATCCACCGGAGCTGGTCTTGCCGTTCCTGAAAGACATCGCTGAACGGTTGGCACGGCACCATCCCCAAGCGGGAGTCTGGTTGTCCCTACAAGGATTCGCTCCCAAGGAGGTGGATTTCGTTTTTGAGTACCTGGAGCGTGAGAAACCCAATTGGCTGCGCGGGTTGGCCGCGGGTCCATCGAGTCCCCCCTTACCTGAGACACGCAGACGTCTGCCTGCCAACTACCAGCTCCGGGATTACCCCGATATCACCCATGTGGTCCGTTGCCAGTACCCAGTGCCCTGGCTCGATCCAGCCTTCTCCCTCACCTCGGGACGCGAGGCGGTCAATCCCAGGCCGCTGTTCTATTCCCAACTTATCCGGTTCTTGATTCCCTTCACCGATGGATTTATTTCGTATTCGGATGGGGTCCATGACGATGTCAACAAGGCGGTCTGGAGCCAATTAGCCTGGGATCCCTCCAGGCCGGTGCGGAATGTGCTAGTGGAGTACAGCCGTTTCTTCTTCGGACCACGCATCGCTGAGAGGGCTGCAGATAGCATCCTGGCTTTGGAAAACAACTGGAAGGGGGGTCTTGCGGAGAATGGATCGGTGGACACCAACTATGCCTACTGGTCGGACCTGAACCAGCGGCTTCCAGAGAAACGGGATAATTGGCGTTGGCTCTGTTTGTTGTTACGCGCCAACTATGACTACTACATACGGCATCGTCTGCTCTTCGAGGATGTACTGGAACAGCAAGCCAACAAAGTGATGGCCGAAGCCCGTAAAAAGGGATCGGGCGAAGTGGTGAAGACTGTCCTAGAGATTCTCGCTAGAGCAGATACAGAACGTCCCCTACTGGAGGTTCACCGGGAAATAGAAACGCTCGCGGAGTTGTTGTTTCAGACCGTGGGTCTTCAGACCAGCGTTGAGAAATATCACGCCAGTGGGGCGGAGCGTGGTGCCGTGATAGACTTCCTGGACCGTCCCCTTAACAACCGCTGGTGGCTGAAGGATGAGTTCAAAGCGATCTCCACCATGCTCACCGAGGAGGAGAAATCTGCCCGCTTGGAAATCCTCGCGAGCTGGGAGAATCCCGGTCCGGGCAGCTTTTATGACGATGTGGGTCATCCAGGAAAGTCGGAACATGTGATCCGTGGCGAGAACACCGACCTCA
>CAZORO010000145.1:0-10687 GCA_964581845.1 uncultured bacterium | reverse complement strand
CATCCCTGGCATCCTAGAATTCCCAGATGTTAGCGGCTGCCACCGGCGCGCAGTAATTCGGCCAGCTCGGCACCGGTAGCGGGTTGCCTCCTTGGACGATTAGCGTGTCCGGCTGTTGAAGATCCGGCATGGGACTCAGGTCTGGATGGGGCCCCGCCATGCTCGGGAGATAAGTTTGGGCTTCCGCTCCGAGGCAAGTGACGCACGCCAAAATGATTGTGACAATCCACAGATGAGGGTGGTACCAGACCTCAAGACTCGCGGACTCAGGGTTTGTGCGCATGATTCGCCTCCCCGTTCCACTCGCGTAATGGTTGTACCTGGGTGCCCTCAGAACCGCGCGGCGGTTTGGAGGGTCACCACTTTGATGGTTGGGCGGTGTAAAGACAATCTAAGCAACCGCCACGATGGCGGACACTTTCGTCGTTGGAGGACACTGTTGGTGGGAGCTGGGTAGAGAATCATCGGGTGGTAATATCACATGACAACAGGACATCCACACCATACTCTCATGCATCCTTGCACGCCAATTACATTCATTGGCGACCGGCAAAAACGCTCCACGTAATATATAATCTCACTTAATTGTCTATAGCTTTTCAGTGACAATGTCAACTAATTTCTGTCCGAATGCTCTTTATACTCTAGACGGATTTCCCATGGTGAGCGAATGACAACCTCATATAAACATTTCTTTGCTCCTGCCGATACTTCTTCAGAAGAATTCTAGTTGAAAGTGATTAAGTCAATAAATTTGAGCATGTTTTGAAAAAGATTTTCTAAACTGGGGATGGGGGCCTTGTCCGGCCCAAGCAGAATTGAGAAAGGAATCGAGCACCTAGGATCCGGCATAAAGAGATCCTTGAGAGGGGGAGAAAGTGACCAGTATCCAGGGACGGCTCAGTGCCGTTCTCAAGGCAGGACTACTCAGTACCGTAATGGTTTTTACGGGGTGTAGCATCCTGCGTCAAGATCCGCTGATTGCGAAAAGTGGAGAAAATCCATTTAAACCTGCCATTTCGACCTCAACTGCTGTCCTTCCTGGTCCCCAGGCATATCAAGTCTCCGGTCCCGAATTGGAGCCAATTCAAGGACCCAGCCTCAATCCGATACAAAACACCTCCAACCCAACCAAGGCTCTTGCCCGGAATAGCCGGGTGGTCCTCGGTGGAAAAGCAGAACCCCCCAGTCCCGAGACAATCAACCTTTTGGGCGACAGACTCATTACAGCCTTGGAAACCAACCAGCCGATTCCCTCCTCCCTGGTGGCTTTGGCATCAAACGAGGAAGCCACGCGGGATCCTTGGGCCTTCGAGGAAGAAACTGAACCGTCATCTGAAAAAAGTGCCTTACCGGCTAGACGTGAAGGTTTCCTCCCAACGAGCGCCACGGGTGTGACCGAGTTTCCCGCGAGCCGTGAGTGGACCACGAAACAAGCGGCCGAAGAAGCGCGTAAACTTGAGGGAGCAGCTCAGGCACAAACAGGAGCGAAAGAAGCCTTGCGAGAGGAGGAACTTCCTTCCAGGGTTGATCTGGTAGCTCCCTCTGGTGAACCTGAGGGGTCCTACCGTCTGGGTCCCGGCGATGGCATCGACGTGACTGTCTGGGAGATGCCTGAACTCTCCCGTGCGCTGGTGATCCGACCCGATGGTTTTATCAGTTTCCCCTTGATCAACGAGATCAGGGCTGCGGGACGGACTCCCTCCCAATTGGAGGCCACGATCCAGGAGGCCTTGTCCGAACACCTCATCGACCCCGAGGTCAATGTGGTGGTCACCTCAGTAGGAAGCAAGTCCTACTATGTCTTCGGAGCGGTAGCCAGTCCGGGGGTCTATCCGCACTTCCGCCAGACCACCCTCTTGCAAGGGATCATCACAGCTGGAGGATTCCCCTCGGTCGCCCGCGCCGGTCAGCCAGTCCCCCATGGGGACCTCTCGCGGATACGTATCATCCGCACACATGACAACGGACGTGAGATCATCACCAAGAATCTGAAAGGGCTGAAGGACCGGGAGGTTATCAACGAGGACATTCCCTTGCAGCCCGAGGATATCGTGTATGTACCGCAGGAAGCGAAGCTGGTGTATGTCTTCGGGGAAGTCCTGGCCCCAGGTGTGATCCCCATCACCGATGGGACCCGCATCCTCGAGGCGATCCTGGGTGCAGGTGGCGTCCGTCCAACCGCCAAACGCGACCAGATTCTTTTGATCCGTCCTGGGACCGGAATTCCCACCTATGCCTGTGTGAGCTTGAAACAGATCGAGTGTGGACAACTCTCCTCCAATCTGGAGTTGCAGAGCGGAGATATCATCTATGTGCCCCAGAAGTTCATCGCCAAGGTGGCGGAGTTCGTGCAGCTTTATTCCAGCGCCATCCAACCAGCCCTCGAAACTTATTTGACCAGTTGGGATGCCTGGTTTGTACATGAGCGGTTCAGCGCCCTTCGTAGGAGCAACTGGGGTCTGACCACCACCGCCAATACAGGACCAACGGTCAATCCCGATCCATGAGGGGCTCGCAATGGTGAAAGAACGGTTTCCCCGGTAGAAGGCATGGGTAATAGGAATACTTGAGCGGCAACGGATATAATAGAGTCAATGTCAAGCGAGGACTTCCTCAAGACGTTTCCGCCGGAGGACACCTTCCCAGTGGAAGGATTTCCCCCGCGCGAGCTGCCCCCAAGTGGTGTACCCATCACCCGGATTGGGCGGTTCGCGGCTTCGCATGGACTGACGCTACGCGACATCTTTCGCCTTTTCTTCAAACATAAATGGGCCATCATGATCCCGCTTGTCCTATCGGCTGGACTGGCCACCACTTATACCATGATGGCAACTCCCTGGTATCAGGCTACCGCCACGGTACAGATACAGCCCAATGAGCTGGCGGCCTTGGCTCCAACGGTCAACCTGGAAAGGCAGAAGAACCTTCTCAACGACCAGGTCCAGCAACTGCGTAGCGATACCATGCTTGAACGGGTTGTGGAGGTCTTGCGCCTGGATACTCGCATGGCCTCCCTGCTGGGAGAGGATATTCCCTCAGCGGACCGGGTGACTGGAGCGATTCGCATTCTTAAGGAAAATATACTATCGATTCAGCCGGTTCAGGACGCGAACTTCATCACCATCACAGCGACTCTTCCCAACGCAGATCTGGCCGCCACAATTCCCAACACATTGGCGGAGGAATATGTCACCGCCATGCGAGAGCGAATCGCCACCCGCGCCACTGAATTGTCAGGCCGTTATGATGAGGAAGCCCGGAAAGCCCAGGAGGAGTTGGAGAAGGCCGATGTGAAAATATCCAATTTCCTCGCCGATCATGGCATCCCGGATATGGTACAGAGGTTCGAATCTCTTCGCACCCAGACAGACCGTGTGGATATGGATCTGCGCGAAGCCAAGCGCGACGAGGGAAGGTTGAAAAAAAGCATTCAGGCACTCGAGGCCCAACTCGCGAAGGAACCCCCCACCATCGCTTCTACTACTCAGGTGACATCGAATCCGCGATATACTCAGGTTAAGCAGTATCTCGATCAGCTGCAGCTCCAACGGACCAGCCTGGCGGGTACCTGGAAAGAAGGATCGAAGCGCATAAAATCCCTCGACCAGGAAATCGAAGAAGCCCAGAAAACCCTTGATGAACTCGATCCTGAGACAGTGGCAGCAAAGGTGAGTGTCACCAATCCAAGGCATGAACAGATTCAGGATGAGCTGATACAGCTTCGTCCCCTGCTGGAGGCCACGCAAGAAGACATTAAAACTCTCACCGAGGCGCAACAAGAAGTGGACACCCAGATGAAGGAGTTCGCCTCGATTCGTCAAGAGTACATTAACATGATGGGAGAAAAGGTGCGTATCCAATCGCAGCTCGAATTCGCCAAGGATCGCGCGCGTACCGCTCAAACCACGGGAAAATTCGCGACCGAGATCGCAGAGGTGAAAATTTCCGACCAAGCACGGAAACCGTTAGGCCCCTCGGGTCCTAATCATGTGCTTCACATTTTCTTTGGCTTGATGATGGGTCTGGGTGTTGGTGTCGGTTTCTCGGTTCTGCGCGAGGTTCTGAACCATACCATCGAGACCACGAATGATGTCCAGAAACATTTGGGTGTCGCGGTGTTGGGAACGATTCCTGAGAAAGCTTTCGCGAAACGATGAGCCGTCTTGAGGATGCCCTCAATAAAGCCTATCAGACAGGAACCCAAACCGAGGATATCACTCCTTTTCCCCGGACGGTTCCTACTGTTCCGGAAAGTAAGGGGAGTTCTTTTCTAAACTCCATCCACACAAACATTCAACTCGCGCTGACCGATGTGGAACGTCCCCTTGTTGCTTTCACTTCAGCTCTACCCAAAGAGGGAGTCAGTACCATCCTTTATCACCTTTCGCAAGTGATTGCTCGTGAGAAGAGAACGTTGGTGGTTGATTTCAATATTCTCAATCCCCGTCTTCACAAACTCTTTCAGGTTGACAACATCAAGGGTCTGTCAGATGTCCTTCAAGGGAGAAAACGGATTGAGGAGTGTGTCAGTGAAACCAATATGCCGGATCTGGAGCTTTTACCCTGCGGACCCACGGGAGCATCCACATTTCAGATCCTCGGTTCAGGGGTGATTAGGAGGATCCTTAGCGACCTGAGGGCCTCTTATGAGATGGTCTTGGTGGATTGCCCGTGTCTGCGGAACTTCCCTGACACGGCTGTTCTCGGGTCCCTTTGCGATGGAGTAGTTTTAGTGGTCCGTTCGGGGAAAACCAAACGTGAAGTTATTCAGTATTCCCAAGAGCTGCTCGAGAAGGCTGGAGCGCGTGAGTTGGGCGTGGTCCTCAACCGGGTCCGGTTCCATATCCCCGAGTTAATCTACCGCCGCCTGTAAAAGGCCCGAACCAAGCGGTACCGTCAATGGTCCGCCATCCTATTACAGTGAAGCATAAAACGTTCAATCCGCATGAAGCCAATCGAGCTTACTGAGATGCTTCCATCCAATGGTGGAAGAACAAGGAAGACCAACGCGGCCTTTGGATGAAGGCCCGTGAAAATCCTTCTCTGATCTTATGTCCAGCTGAGATGCCTTTCCTCAAAGATGTTCAGGGAAAGGAAGTCTGTGTCTTGGGCAGCGGAGATAACGAGGTTGCCTTTGCGTTGGCGGCTCTTGGCGCCTATGTCACCTCCGTGGATATCTCGAAGCGCCGTCTTGCCGTGGCTACGGAGAGAGCGCACATGCTCAGGCTTCAGCTGTCGTTCCTGCTGGCGGATGTAACAGACCTATCCATCTTGCGGGATTACTCCTTCGATTTGGTTTACACGGGCGGTCACATGTCCATATGGATCTCCGACATCAACAAGTACTATTCCGAGGCGGTCCGCATCCTGAAACCTGGTGGATTGTTTATTGTGAATGAATACCATCCCATCCGGCGGGTATGGGAGGATGCTGATGGCCCCATGCCGAAACATCGTTATTTCGAACGTGGTCCTTACCGGTATACCTCGGATGAGGGACTGCCGGCATTTGAATACCACTGGACCATTGCTGATCACATTCAGGCTGTGGTTGAGGCGGGCAGCCGGATCATCAAGACTGATGAATATGGAGAGAAGATCGAGGATGAGCTCTGGATGAAAGCCGATCTCGAAAAACTTCCAGCGTTCCTACTGATTGTTGGTAGAAAGGACTCCCAAAACAAAACAGGTCAAACCAGTGCGTAAGGGTGGCCCATCTTCTCTCCGGTTCTCAAACAGCCCAATCACCAGCCGCGGCCCCCGGACACAAAAAACCAAATGAGTTCACCACTCCAATTAACGGAGAAAGAGTATCTCTGTGTTGAGACCCCCCTTGTCAACAGTTCGGGTCCAATCCACTACCACCAGTTTTCCCCCTCATAAAAAAAGAGGCGCTGCAGACCTACATCGGGAAAAATGAAGACCCTCCCTATTCACCTGATGCTTTTAAGGAAGCGCTGAGTTTTGTGGTCAGAACGGCGAGGCTGGAGAACATGTCCTCATACTGGACAATCGTATCGGGACGGACGCTGAGGGCGCGTGGCGCGAAGTTCCAGATCGCTCGAATGCCCCCAGCCATCATCAGATCGGCCACCGACTGCGCGGCTTCGGCGGGAACGGTAATAATACCCGTAAGGATTCTCAATTGACGGGCCATGCCGGGCATCATCGAGATGGGGTGAACTTCACGCCCATGGATGATCTGGCCGACCTTGTTGGGATCGTTGTCGAAGGCCGCCGCGATGTTGAGGCCATAGTCATTGAATTGTTGATACCCAAGAATGGCGGTGCCCAAGCTACCGGTACCGGCAAGAAAGGCATCCCTGATGTTGTTCCAGCCGAGTGCTCTTTCAAGGGCTTGAATCAAGGCGGGAGCCTCATATCCCACCTTGGGTTTACCAACAATACCGGTAACAGCGAGGTCTTTACGGATCTGGGTGGGATCGAGATCGAGAGCTTTGCCAATTTCACTGCAAGATACATGTACGCGTCCACGGTTTTCCAAGCGCATGAGGTAATGGTGATAACGTGGGAGACGGCGCAGGGTAGGTTCGGGAATCAGATTCAAGCTCTTGTTGGGCATTGTTGCCTCCACATGCCAGAGAAATCTGCAGTTCAATTATCGAGAAATATTTCCTGAATCTAGTAAGCATGTCAATACCAGTATTCATTTATTCACTTCAAGGATTTCGTTCATTCATCACCTCATGACTTAATAAAATTACTTACGATACTCAAACAATCGAATCAGAATCTGGAATGAATACACTAGATCCCACTCTATTAATATCGAGAATAGATTACTGAATCGAGGGAATTCAGCGTCCTAGTGGCTCTCTCAAACAAAAACTGACCTAAAAAGAATTTCTTTTTCATCCTGATAGAAAGGTGAGGAGTGAGTGATGATCGAGAAATCGGTAGCGTAGACACCATCTTCCTCTAGCATCCCCCGCCCCTTTGCCCAAGAATGAAAACGAAAGCGAGACATCTTTGTTCAGGCAGCTCTGAAAGGTGGGCTACACAGCCAAGGGGAGGCACACGATGTCTATCATCCGGAAGATCCTGATCCTGTTGGGCGGATTGTTTGTTGTTCTCATCATCGCCGTCCTGGTGTTCTTGGGTCCGCTTTTCAGGGCCGGTCTCAAAAAAACGTTTGCGGGAATACGGCAAAGCCTGGGGATTGAGGTTTCCTTCAAGAATGCCTCGCTTTCCTTGGGGGGAGCTGTTTCGATAGACGAATTGGCGGCTGTGGATCTGGAAAGCAAGACCAATTTCATGGATGTAAAACAGGTCTCCGCTCAAGTGGGCCTGGGAGGTCTGCTTTCCAGTCCCATGGTGGTTGAGGAAGTCCACCTCCAGGATCCAGTGGTCACCTACTTCTCCGGTTTCAGAGAGATGTTTAGCTCGCCCAGAACAGTGAAGATCGTTGACGGCAAGGAGGTCGTGACCAGAGAGGCGGAGCCCGTGGAACCAGGAGAGGAAGCCGAAACAAGAACCGCCCGCGGCAAGAGTGTGTTGATCCGTAAGGGGTTGGTGAAAAACGGTCAGTTACGTTACAAGCAGGCGGAGGGCGAACCCCGTGTGATCCTCGCGGGTCTGGATGCCTCGGTCCAGGACCTTTCGGATTCCTCGCCATTTGCATTCGACCTTGAAGCGGAGATGAATGGAGAGTCCAAGGGGAAACTCGGCCTGAAAGGTAAAGTGGATCCCTCCTCCTTCGATAGTGATGTAACCCTCCTGCTTACCAGTGTTGAATTCCCCATTGAGGGAGGCAAGTGGCCCAAGACGGATGGAAGTATCTCGGTGGTTCTCCAGAACAACATGTCGAAGATTCTATCGACCGGGAAGGTCAATATGGCGGCGCCCCCTCCCAATATCCCAGCCGGGCTGGCTGCTGGCGGGGGCTTTGAGGTGAACTGGAAAGTCGACTCGACGGTCGAGAACAAGGGAGAGGGACGGATCGAGCTGCGTTCCCTTGATCTGGCTATACAAGGCCTCAAGGGTGGTCCACAGGGACTGACCGGGAGCGGGGCCTATGATCCCAACACCGCTCAAGGGAGCTTCCAGGTGGTTGGGAAGGAGATCTCCGCGCCGCTCCTGAACACTTTTATCGAGCCCTCGCTCCAGATGCGGGTGTTGTCTGGCAAGGCGGGCATCGAGGCGCATGTCGCCCGGGCGGGAGCCAATCAACCTTTCACTGGAGACATCAACCTTCAACTATCAGGGCTTGGATTCAAGGACCTGAGTGGTGGCAAGAAGAACTTTCCCCAGTTTAAGGATATCGGACTGGCCACGAAGGGAACCTATACACCGGAAAGCGATGATCTGTATCTGGAAACTCTCACCGCGCGATTGGATGACATCAACCTGGCCGCCAGAGGCAAAATCCTGGCCATGCAGGACTCGGCCAAACGCGAGCTGGACATCGTAGTTCAAAATGACAACCTCGACTTGGGGCGTGTCGTCCCCCTTGTGGCACCAGACCTCAAAAAGAGTGGTTCACTCACGGGGAACGCCGGATTGAATGTGAGCATTAAAGGACAAACCGCCTCCAAGAAGTTCCCCATTTTGAACGGGACAGCAAACCTCAGGGGGGTTACCTTCACCCCCAAGGATGATCCCGCCAAGAAGGTGGGGGTGAAGGGTGATGTCGCTTTCGACACCGATAATGTCAGCGGGCAGGACCTAGATGTGACCTTGGGAAATGTCCCCGGCAAGGTGACCTTCAAGGTAACGGGATACAATGAACCCGCCAAGAACCTTAACGTGGTGTTTAAGGGATTGGCGATCGAACCACTGGTCAACCTCTACAAGCCAGAAGCCTCTGGATTATTACTCGGGATTCTCAATGGCGACCTGACCACCACAATCACTCAGGCAAATCAGCCCCAGGGACTGGTCCTCAACTATACCATCGATAAGGGTGTGATGCTGACAAAACACCCCATCCCCGCCGCGATTGTCAATGTGGTTGGCTGGGAGTGGTTGAAAAAAGGATTCACTCTGACCAAAGCAGCCGGAAAGATCGTGCAGGATGAAAAAGGTTACAAGCTCGATCCCCTTCTTTTCATGGGAGAAAAGGGTGGATTTGCGATCAAGGGCTGGGTCGGCTATGACAACAAGCTTTCCGCCAATGTCCGTGTCAGTGTTGCGGAGAATTCGGTGGAGGAAGTCAACGAGGTCATCCGTCCAATCCTGAAAACAAAAGAAGGGGCCAAGTATGCTTACGTTGACATTCCCATGGCAGGGACCGTGCAACGCCCTATCCCGAAATTGGATCTTGGAACGCTAAAAGACATGGGCATGGAACTGATCAAGGGCAAGGCGGGAGAGAAGCTCCAAGAGCAACTCAAAGGGAAACTTGGAGATAAGCTTCCCATTGGCGGTGAGGGCAGCACAAGTGATTTGATCGAGGGGGTTGGCAATCTCTTAAGGGGCGAATCCAGCGGCAGCGAAAAGGCCACTACGGAGAAGAGAACCACTACAGAAAAGCAATCCACGCAACAGCAACCCACCAGGAAAAAGAAAACCACGGATCACCTTGAGGAGGCCGGCAAATTGCTGGAGGGATTTCTGAAGAAGGACTAAAAGGAGAAAGGGGCCCTGGAACAGGAAGAGTATAACAGTCCAAGGCCCCTGAACTTATATCAATAAAGATTCCAATCCTTGATAACAGTCCCTTCCACCTGATCAGCTCCAATGGTGGTACCATCCTCACCCGCCGTGGCCAGAGGTGAGGTTTCCTGAAGGGTCAGGTCGCCATTGGGAGCATCTACGAAAAGGGGATCAATACCCTCGACATCCCCAGTTCCAGGCGGCTGAGGACCTGCATTTCCATTTTCCCAAATCTCCCTTACCCAACCATGGATGTAGTCATTGTAGGAGTGGGTATACGATAGTGGATTGTCCGCCAGGTTGTAGTAGGCCATGATATTGCAGAAGGCTACCGTACTCAGAATGCTGCTTTTTACCTCTATGTTGGATCCATTCAGACCCGCTGTAGCATAACTTTCAGCGAAATTGATGTTGGGTTGCCCTCCCCGATTGTCGAAGAAAGTGCAATGATCAAAGAGGGTGGATCCTTCGGAGGTTCCCTCATAAACACCAATCTGAATTTTGTTGTTGAAGAAGTAGGTGTTGCGGATTGTTCCGCTAATGGGCGATCCGGAAGTGGAAAGGAACCAGATAGCCTGCTCGTTAAAGCTATCGAAATAGCAACGATTCAGATTCAAACCCTGACCGCATTTGATACCAGTCTGCCAGCCTTCACGGTTACCTTTGAATCTCAGGTTTCTCAACGTCACATTATCTGCATTCTCAAATCCGTATACACCCCGGCAATCCAAAACCGCTTGGTCTTCGGTGGAGCAGAAGATACCAATACCATTCAAGTTGATGCTCTCATCTTCCGGGAGAATAAAGGGTTCAGTAAATTGTTGGATTTCGATGAACTGCCCTGCCTGAGTGTAGATAATCGCTTCTTGGATGGTGGTGTAGGCTCCATCCTGACCGTCCTGCCGGACAATGACATCTCCAGTTGGATAGCCCCCACCCTGCCAGGCACCGATATTCGTCTCGTCCGCCCCCGCTTTAAGACATTTGGAGGAGGGACTTAGAGAATAGTCTCCGGAGGCAGGATCGTTAAAGGCCGGATCAACCTTCTCGATGTCCCCAACACCCAGAG